>JAQYWL010000411.1 GCA_030145035.1 Desulfobacteria bacterium
TTCACAAGCCGCCCCTCGCCAGCGTTATGTTGTGTGCCGGGCATGGCCCGGCTGCTAAATGGTGCTGTCGGATACTATGACACAGGTATTGGGCAAAGTCCAGACCCAGCCTGACGGAGGCGGCTCGAAGCGCAGAGCCGAGCCGCCAGGCGAGAGCGACCAAAGGGAGCGGGAAGCCGGAGGCAAAAGCGTGGGTCGATCTGCCTGTGCGGGCACGCAGACAGGCGTACAGGTATGCCCCGTACCCGAAAGGGTAGAGGGCAGGCAGATTTGAGGCGGGGTAAGGCCTGAAGGTGCCACCTGCCAAATGGCAGGGTAAATGAGAATGGTGAGTAGGAGTCGTGTACTTACGGACATACTGCAGTCCCGCCGGGAAAATGCCCGTAGCGTCATGTTTTGCCGAAAGCCCGGCAGAATGGGAACAGCAGGCGTGTATGCGACTTATTCTGCCTGACCAGCCGACTTGTTCCGCCATAGCCTTTCCGACGGCGAAACCGCCGTATACGTGACTCCCGCTTTCAGCGGGATGGTGTGGGAGGATGGGAGCTGCGAGGCTCCTCCCTATCCCGATGTGTGCAAAACTGTATTTATTGACTCAACTTCGAACTGGCAAGCCGATTCAGGCTGACCCCGGATTCTGCTGCTTTGATTGAAAGGTTACGATGAACTTCTGGGGGCACACGGACCATGAACTTGCCGCTATAACGCCTGCAAGCGATAGGTTCAGGTATGGTCTCACCATTATCCTGCATATCTTTTACAACACCCTCAACCACTTTTCTGATCCCCTTTAAGGCTGCCTCTGGCGTTCTTGCAAGCCAGCTCAAGCTGGGAAATTCCGCGCACAAACCCACGTACTCGTTATCGTCTTCAGACCAGGTTACCCGGTAGGTATATCGATCATTTTTCAGTGCCATGATCTACCTCCAACTTTTCAATAGCCAATAGCACCTGTTTCACTTGGTATGCTTTGGCTTTTCCTTTATGATTTTGGATATTTATTCTTGGGTCACCTTGCCAGGGTGTTTTGTATGTTCGGTGGCTGCTACTTTGTTGCCGAGGTTCTCCAAAATAATTATTGCACACCTTGCACAAATCGTTGAATCGGACATCTCCTGGATTCCGCTTCATTTGCGCAAAAATGTCTCTTATTTTAGCCATGTCAAATGGTATCATTATTGATATCAGTGTCAAGTGTCATTTTTGAGCTGGAAATAAACCCTCAGAGGCAGAGTCACGCATATAACATATAGTGTCTGGAAAACAGAATAGTGAATATTCTGGAATTCTATATCTGAGAATAAAGATGAATTCTGTATGTTACAACAAAGCTTGATCAGTCATGACAAAATCCTGAGGCACTATGGATCAAAAACCAAATGAAGTACGGGGATGAGCATGGTATATTTGCTCTTGATGTAGATCCCGATGGCCTGCCAACAGTAAATGCGTATTTAGCAATGTTCTTTGAGGATGTAACCAATGAAGAGCCAAATGCCTGATCTGTCAATCCTATGCGCCAAGATCACAGTGTGTTCAACTTGCTCATGTGGGTTGTGACTCTCATACTTAAAGGGGTCGGTGGGGCGGATCTCTTCAACGATTATTTTTGCGTTTCTGCCAAAAATGGTGGACCTGCTACCAATACTTCTTTGTGACTATGCCGCGGGCGCGATTTGTTGACGCAGCATGTCAGTGACAAGACGGCTGACAGGGACACCACGTTTCTGAGCTCGTTCCCGAAGCACCTTTATTACATCTTCATCTATCTGAACCTCGTAATGTCGCTGTCTTAGTTTCGCTTCCACCTCCACGGTCTGAAACGCTTCAGGATAATCCGTTGTGTCATGAGTGTCCCAAAACGCGGCAGCTTCTTCGTAGCTGGCAAATTCGTCTGGGATTGGGTCAACGTGCTTTTTGCTGTCGTTCATAATACCTCCGCTCGGATTGTGTCATATCGCGGGCTGAGATGGGCAACGCAGCGGTCTGGTATTTGTGGACAAAGAACACAACCAGGTATCTGCCCGCTTCTGTTTGACCATAGGCCACATACAAATTTTCACCTTGCACTCGACCTTTCTCCGCTTGGCGAGTGTACGGCTTGGAGAATAGAATTTGTTCGACTTCGTCGGTAGTCACTCTGTGCTTATGTTCAATCTTATCCACAAATTTGTCTTTCCAGATGACCTCATATAGACGCATTGCTAAATCCTGTGATCGGTTCTATTCACCTACCGCAGTTGTGATGCCACTATCCTATCTTGTATTTTTCCTAACATGTGGGAAGAAAACTGGAGACGCGGAGCCATGAAGCTACGTTGCTTATTTGCTCAAGTTGTTCTGTTGTTTTCTGTATAGGGTTTGCTGCTTTACCGGACTGGATAGGGTGTCAGCCCCCAGGTGTAAGGCTCTCTCAGAAGCCATGGTCTGGGCTATGATTTGTCACCAAATCATTCGCACTTGCTCCCCTGTCTCCAATATATTCATTCATCCTTGAATTCAACCAATGTTTCAAAAGACGCCAACCGGAGTTTTCTATTCAACTCGCGGAAGGCCAGTCTGGCTTCCTCCAGATCCTTGATGCAATCTGTATAAGATAATTCGTTCTCTTCAACAATATCACGGCCCTCTTTGTAAATAACCCTCTGGTATGCTGAATTCACAACCTGTGTGTGGAGCTCACCGATCTGTTCATTCAACCCCTTACGAGTCTCCAATGCCTCATTGAGATTAATCGACTCTCCGCCAAAATCGATTTGATGATTGAAGTTTGCCTGCTGTATGGCGCTGTTGAGTTTGCGGCGTTTCAGTTCCAGCTTCCTGAGTTTCTTGCGAGCGGCAGCCACATCAAAATCAGGACTGGGACGACGCTTTCCGTCATCATCCCGTGCAAAGGAAAACCTGTCGCGGTTTTGCTTTGTCTCAGGAAGACAATCTTTCAAAGTCTTGATCCTGGCAGCATATTCTGCCCTGAGTTCCAATGCTTCGTATAAATACAGTTTTCTCTTGTCAGGCATGACCTCTCCTTTCCTGTAATGTCAAATCCTGTTTACAAACCTCATTCCCTTTGCACTTGAGTCCATTTGTGGAAATAGCGCAATGATTTCTTGACCTTCTCCAGACTGCCTCAAATGAACGTCTCAAAAGTCGGATACCCCCTCTGCCAGGCATGATAGAACTTGCTTATTGGTGGATGGACTATACGAAAAAGGGCCTTCTGCGTCAAGGAAAAGGGCGTCCCAGCATGGCGGTTTTGGGTTATGCGGTTGTTCGAAGGCTTGTGTCTGCCCGCCACCTGCCAGCCAGTGCCAGTCTTTGGCAGGCGGGTCGCTCTTGCTCAGGTGAGGCGGGCGAGTGGGCAACCCAGCGGTTTGGTATTTAAGGAGGAAGGGTCAGCCCGCCAAGATCTGCCCCCTGGCTCTTACCAGGAAAAAGCCGAGAAAAGGCTACCCGCTTAGCGATCTCAGTGGGAACCCGAGGAACACCACCCCCTCAAACCTCAAGTCCATCTGATAGGCGATCACAGCCAACCCTCGCTCTTTTTGATTCGCTCCCCGACAAAAAAATCAGGGTTTTCGAAGCCGATAATCAGGGGTTCCCATATCAAGCTTCTTCCTCAATATGCCGATAGATTAACGCACGGAGGGATACGTGTTTTCCGCGTGTATGGTTTCGTAATACTTTGACCCTAATGGGGCTCCATGAACTCAATACCGAGCCCCGCTTTTCGCCAAGAGAGGTGTGGCTTTGTGTTTTTGGAGGTTACTATGAAAAAACTGACTGTTCTCCTAGTTCTTCTTATTGGATCAACCTTAGCAGGAGCCGGAACATACAAGTGGACTGACAAGGAAGGGAATATTCACTTTTCCGATACCCCTGTGCCAGGAGCAATTCTGCTTGATGGCTCAGTGGAAGGACAGCCATCCGCGACACAGAAAACAGTATCGTCTGGTTGGCAGGTTAAAGTTGTAGGGGTTGCGGACGGGGATACGATCACGGTCCTTTACGATGGAAGAGAGAAAAAGATCCGCCTATATGGCGTCGATTGCCCTGAGAAAAGGCAGTCATTTGGAAAAAGAGCCAAGCAATTTACCTCTAATATGGTGTTTAACAAAAATGTACATGTTAGGCCGGTTACCAGCGATAGATACGGAAGAACAGTTGCTTGGGTATATGCTGACGGGATGTGTCTAAATGAGGAGCTTTTGCGAGCAGGCATGGCCTGGCATTATAAGAAATACTCATCTGATTCAAAGCTAGCAGAGTTGGAGGCCGAAGCAAGGCAAAAACCAGCGGGATTGTGGAGCCTTCCTGGCGCTGTTCCACCGTGGAATTTTAGGCACGGGAAAAAGACAACCATAGTTGCCGGATGGGAAACCAAAGCCCGAATGCAGACCTCACTCAACACGATGGAAGAAATTTATCATGGAAATCTCAAAACTCGGAAGTTTCATAGACCGGGCTGTAGGTACTATGATTGCTCCAATTGTACAGCAGTTTTTCATAGTCGGACGGAAGCCATTCGCGCAGGATATGTGCCTTGCAAAGTATGCCGACCATAATTCCAGAGCCACGGCCTTCCCAAATGGACGTCCCAGCCTCCCAGCGCGCAAAGACCTGGGCCTTTCGCATGGCGTTAGCGACTACCTTTTCAAGATGGATAGGAAAATGAGGGGGTACTTTCCCAGGTGCGTAGAATTCGGGGCTGAACTCCGGCCACAAAGACTCGAGATCCTCAATGATTGCACCGGTATTTTCGTGTGTTCCTACCTCGACCAGCCCTTCTTTCCGTTCGTCACTCAACGCGACATACCGGCAGATCAACACCATTTTGAGAAGTTGTCTCAGCTTCTCCCTATATGGGGTTTTGGGTGGTGGGGAATCACATCAAACCTGTTTCCTTGAGTGATAGATGACCCTTCTTTGTGATAATTATGTGATCCAGGACAGGTATTCCAAGGATTTTGCCGTCTTCAACCAACTGTCTCGTTATAGCTATATCATCGGGGCTGGGTTTGAGTATGCCTGACGGGTGGTTGTGAGCAACGATTATGGAGGCCGCCCGATCGGATATAGCATCTACAAACACCTCGCGTGGGTGAACCTGGTTTGTATTAAGAAGGCCAACAGTCACCACCCTATTTCCGATAACCTCATTTGCTCCATTCAAAGATATACAAAGGAAATATTCCTGCTTTTTGCCGGCGATATATGAAATAAGGGGCAAAACATCTTCTGCCTTTTGAATAAAGATGCTTTCCTTTAGCAGCCTCCTCCTTGCAAGTTCAAAAGAGGCCACAATCTGGCATGCCCTGGCAAAACCAACACCTTCTATCGAGACAAGGGCCTTTACATCTATCTTTTTCTTATCTTTATCAAGCTTTCGCAGGATGGCATGAGCTACTTGAAAGACATTTTTTCCCTTTACTCCGCTTCCAAGGAGGATAGCAAGAAGTTCTGAATCCGAAAGCGCTTCCGGCCCTTTGGCAGCCAGTTTCTCTCGCGGTCTGTCAAAATGGGGAATATCTTTGATATGCTTCAAGGTTATTTCCGGTTTTCTTTTCTGGCCTCATCCGACGTTCTGCTGTCAGGCAGGCTCCTATTTCTGATTTTCCAGTTCAATAACTCCTCGCAATTGCTTTAAGATGCCCTCTCTTACCTTTCTATTCTTTGTCTTGCGAAAGAGCCTCAAGAGGGTAATTTCTTCCTTGTTGAGGGGTTGAAAGGTTTCAAGAGGGTCTCCTCCAGGGGTGTATCTTAAAGCGAGGTCTGAAACTCTAGGAATTCTTTCTCCTTCCTCAAAAAAGAGAGTAATGTTAACGCCAAGGGCCTCCGAGATCTGTTGCAAACGCACGACAGAGATCCTGGTTGAGCCCTTCTCGTATTTTTGAATTTGCTGAAAAGAGATATCTATTCTTTCGGCCAATTCACTCTGAGAGAGACCCCAACTCTTTCTTATCTCTTTGATTTTTTGGCCAATCTTCTTGTTGATCAAGCGCTCCTTCCTTCAATCGATACATCAGTTTTTCAATATTAACAAATTTCTATCACATAAAATTTAGAAAAAGTCTAACAACTGAGGGTAGTACTTTTTGCTTGACATTCTTCTCGTGTTAGTTGTATTCAGATCAAAAAAGGAGGTATAAATGGGAAAGAAGAGAATACTTATCGCAGACGACGAAGAAGTTGTGAGGATTTTACTGCCTGAGGCTCTGAAACCTAATGATTACGATATAGATGTTGCAGAAAATGGAGTTGAGGCAATGAGCCATATTGACAAGAAATCATATGATCTGGTTATTACGGATTACATGATGCCCGAGATGGATGGGCTTGAATTAACACAAAGGATAAAGGCAAAATATCCCTCTACTCCCATTCTTGTAATCACTGGCAACGCACCCGTAAATGATCTCCTGAAAAGTGGAGCCACGGCTTATATCATGAAACCATTCAACATCTTCGAGCTACAGAGCATGGTAGAAACCATCCTGAAAGAAAGATAGCAAAAAGTCGCGTTTTGGTGGGAGTACACGAAGAACAGGAATTCTCGACCCCACCCTTAATTCCTTAATGGAACTGATATTGAGGAGAGTCGAGTTCAGGTGATTAGGCCAAGTCTCTTGAGGTCATGCTCATTCCATTCTGTACTCTTGTAATAATAAAAAGCCGCTTTTTGATGGTGGAGGTATAGGAAGGATGGGCTTGTGTGTCAAGGGGGAAGAATGCTGATCACAGGGCTCACTGCTTTTGAGCGCAGGAAGGACAGAGCAACAGGATACGGGAATCCTCTTCACGGGCATGCACGCTTCGCGTGGTTTCACAGCAACGCTCGCACACCAGAGGATCGAGACGGCGGGATATCGGATTCCAGGTGAGGTGGATAGTACGGGTCTGTTTTCGGAGACGAATTCCGACAATAATCTGGACAACGTTGACGAGAAACCGCAGGGCGGCACATGGCCTCAAACGCACCTGTATCTTGTACTTTTGCTGAAGGTCCTCAATCTTTCGAGCCATTTCCCCGGGCAGGTCCTCGATCTTGGCAATTCTCTCGTGACGCTGCGCCTCACTGAGATTGTGATGTGAAAGGCTTGCTTCCATCTCTTTTCTCAGGGCCTGATAATATTCTCTCGTATTTTTCACATCCCGGCGGAGTCGCCGTCCCATGCTCTTGATAAAATCGGTCAGTTTTTCTTCCGCAAGAACTCGGGCCTTTTGCATGGCGTTAGCGACCGCCCTTTCAAGATGGATAGAGAAATGAGGAGGGACTTTCCCCGGGACGTAAAATCCGGGCCTGAACTCAGGCCACAACGTCTCGAGGTCCTCAATGATTGCACCGGTACCTTCATGTGTCCCTACCTCGACCAGCCCTTCCTTCCGTTCGTCACTCAACGCTACATACCGGCAGATCAACACCATGTAAGAAGTACGGGCGTCCGCACGGCCTGTCACCCGGGCTTGCCCGTTTGTGAAAACAATGTCTTGCCCGATGAGCTGGTCGAAGCCTCCCTTTTTCAGATATGGCACCTCGATTCGCCCGAAAATTAGGGGGATTTCTTCTGTAGCTACTTGTATGAGCCGGTCCAGAACGGGGCTGCCGTAAAGGAGCGGCACGGCCCCATCTCCCAATTGAACCTCCTCGGGAAGATTTAGGGAACGAGCCAGACCGGGTGGCAGCAAGGCCATCACATGATTGTCGTCCTGTTCGGCTATTCCCCCATATTTGTCAAAAACCTGCGCTGCAAAGGAAAGCAGTTCCGGGGCCGAATCCATTTTTATACTCCGAAATCTTCCTGGAAAAGCTTTTCATCCAGTTCTTTACTCTTTTCGTAAGCCGTCCTGGCCCGCTTCAACCGAGAACCCAACGCATTGAAAGCTTTTTGTCTTTCCGTCTGGTCGGAGTGCTTCACCCAGAGTTCATAAACAAGGTCGCTGAATTCCCGCTCTCCCTGGAGGCGACCCAAGATCATATCGATCTCTCCCACCACCAGCTCGAACATATTGATTTTTCGGTCTAGAACTTCCAGCATATAGTCCTCCAGACTTCCCGCAGAACAGAAATTGTAGATCTGAACTTCCTTGTCTTGCCCGATTCGATGGATGCGGCCAATGCGCTGCTCGATCTGCATGGGATTCCAGGGCAGATCGTAGTTGATCATCACGTGACAGAACTGAAGATTGTGCCCTTCTCCCCCGGTCTCTGTGGTTAGAAGGATGGGGCGCCCTTGCCGGAACGTCTGAATGGCTTGCTGTTTTTGGGCCGGGGTCATCCCTCCACGGTAGACCACATGAGGCATCCCATGGTCTTTCAGGATCTGATGGAAATACTTTAGGGTCGCAAGATAATTGACAAAGATGATCTTTTGTTCCGGTGATGCCTGCAAAAGTTCGATCACCCGCCGGATCTTTCCTCCCATCCGAACGGACCTGCCCATTTCCAACAAATCTCTTGCCTGTTTGCTTGTCCCGTCCAGGTCCTGGAGGCTTATCTTTTCCAGCATCTTCAGCGACGCAAAATGAGAAGATCCTGCCGCTTCCAGAAGTCTGCGAAGCGCCATTTTGGAAAGAGCCGAAGAACCGTGAGCGGCCTGTTTCGTCACAAACCGGCTGATCCCCTGGTAAAAGGTTTCCTCGTTAGGGGACGGGTCAACTCGAACGGTGAAAGCGAAGCGTGGCGGGATGTGCAACTGCGTAACCGAACGAGTGTTTCGAATCATGACCTCTTTGAGAAGTTGTCTCAGCTTCTCCCTGTTTCGGGGGTCTGTGGGGCTGCCTCGGGTGACAAATTCATCCTTGAATGCCTTTCGCGTCTTGAGATGGCCTGGCTTTAATAGCGTGACCCAATTGTAGAGTTCCTCCAGATTATTCTGTACGGGTGTAGCAGTGACGAGCAGCAAGAATGTTTTATGAATGGCGTTCACCAGCTTCCAGTTGAGGGTCAAGCGGTTCTTCAGGTGATGGGCTTCATCCACGATCACCATATCATAGGCGCGAGCGGTAACGGCATCGAGATGACGTTTGCTTCTCGCCGTCTGAATGGAAACCAACAGAAATGGCTCCTTCCAGAACCGGTCCGGATCTTCGCGAAACAGGGGCTCGTTTGAAGTCACGAAGCAAAGGCCAAATTTTTCACGAAGTTCCTCTTGCCATTGATTGACCAGAGAACTGGGAGTCAGCACCAGGGCCGAACGAACCAGACCGCGGAGCATATATTCTTTCAGTACAAGGCAGGCCTCGATAGTTTTTCCGAGCCCTACCTCATCTGCCAGGATGGCTCTGCCGCGAAAGCTCTTCATGATTTTCCGAGCGCTCTCTTCCTGGTACCACAAGGACTGAACATTATTGATTGTGGGGAGGCAAATGAGCTGGTCATATGAGGTACGGAAAGAGAGCTTATAGGCACTGAGTGCCAGATCCATCATGTCGGCATCGCTGGTGCGATGCTCCTTTATGACACGAAGAATAGGTTCCTCGTCGATTTCATAGACAATCTCCAGGTCTGGAAGGCTCTCTCCTGCTTGCCCTTTGGCTGCTTCCGTCTCTTTCTTTTCTTCTGATACGGAACGCTCCGGAACCGCAGTTGAAATCTCCTCCTTACTCTTCTTTTCCGCCAAAGGTTCTCTGGCTGAATCGCCAGATTCCGGAACTTTCAAAAGTTCCATTTTTCGGCAAAGCTTCAAATACCTTTCTGCGTCTTTTTGATCCCTTTTTGTGAGTCTCCCGTAGAACGATAGCGGGCTCTGGAACAAAGCTTGGAGTGTTTCCCCGGCCAGTCCGTGGTTTCCTTGTTTAAAAGCCAACTTTCCCAGTGCGTATAGATGCTGCTTATTGGAGATCAAGTGACGTTCCCATCCATGTCGGAGCACGGTCAGGATCCTCGAATCTTCCTCCAGAATTGCAGCAGCGCTCAGTGCGATGCGATAACTCCTCTCATGAGACGGGTGCAGCTTGAGCCCTTTCATGGCCCAATTGAAGGCGTTGCGATATTCTCCTCTATGATAGTTATCGGATGCGAACCAGCTATAGTCTTCCACCCTTTCGCGGAGAAGCAGGCGGTTCCTTTCCTGTCGCCGCGCCGTCCGCTTCTGTTCACGCTTTTTCCTTTTTTTCAGGTTTCGATCAACAGCCATATCTTTATCACCGGAAACCAGCTACTGATGCTGACTGAGCGATACTGACAAGAACTCATCTTTATAGGGTGCGACCATAGTGTACTATGTGTTGTGTGTCAAGGGAAAAGGCACCACAACATACGGTACTGATCATAGTAAATCCATTTAAGGGCCTAAGATATCGATAGATATTTATTTTTACTCGGCTTCGCCCTTTTGCAGAGATTCTTCTTGTCTTCAAGGGGCTATATTTCCAGAACGGCTTTGGCGCATTTTTTGCAGGTTCTAAAGGTGACGGTCCGAAGGTGACGGTCCGATAACTAAAACAGGGGGATTCTCCAGCATATTCCATTAACCAACTTAAGATGGGGAGGAACAATGGCTAACTCGACTAATAATACGCTTCATCATCATCTGACTGCTGTCAAGGACGGTAAACGAACTTTTGAAAATGCCTTTCAGAGTGTGGCCAGGATGATTTTGCACAGTGAAATTGAAAAGGTCGTGGTGAATGGTAAAACAACTTACGATTTCAGTATCTTCCGTACCGGGAATAAGCATATCATCAGCATGTATGATGAAATCAACAGTTTTGTCTCCTATGTTAAGGATGCAGCCGAGAAGGGATCATCCAAAGAAATGGCCTACGTACTCGTCGGAGAACCGGGAAACGGCAAAACCTTCTTTATTGAATTTCTTTGCGACAAATATCGCAGTTTCCTGGCTGAAGAAAAAAACCGCAAGCACACCTTCAAGTTCCGCAACATGGACAAGTTCGGCAGTTACGGGAGAATCGCAACCATTGAATCTCAAACATACGAAGATCCAATGATCCTGGCCATGAGCCTCTTTGAAAAGCCTGATGAAAACAGAACCTTTCTGGCCAAACAGATCGGGTTTTCGGACGATGAGATTAAAAAGCTGTATGAGAACTATCGCCCGTTGGGTGCTTGCAGCAGCTATATATGGAACGATATTCGAAACTTCGCGGACGGCGACATTTACAAAATGCTTGAGTTCGTTGAGATTGTTCCGGTACCGCTGATAGAAAGCATGGGGACCGTAACGGGAAAATACCCGGCAAAAGATAAAATCACGTCGTCAGCGGTCGATTTGCTGGGAGAAGAGTCTATCCAGCGGCTGCTTCACATCACCGATACCAACAACCCGTATCGTTTTGACCTGAGGCGTGGCGCACTGTCACGCGTTGGCGGCGGCGGTATCCATTTCAGCGACGAGATATTCAAGAACAAGAAGGACCTGGTTCAGGTGTATCTCGGCGTCATCCAGAACCGCGTTATTGAAATTGACGGCTACAAGTGGCCCATAGACACTTTGATCGTTGCGACAAGCAACAACTCGGAATTTCATCGGTTTCTCGCCGAAAAGGAAGAAGCGCCCATTGTGGACAGGTGCCGCATCTGCTACGTTTCGCACAATACGAATTATAAACTGCAGAAAGACCTCACCTTATATGCCATCGGAAGCGAGACCAGGACCACCCTTACCCTGGAATACCTCCACCAGGACCCGAATCTGAATTACGCAGCATCGGTGGCAGCAGTTCTGTCCCGCCTGCCCCGTTCCGAAAAGCTGACGCCTGTTGAGACAATGAAACTGGCTGCAGGAGAAGTGGCTGGGGAAAAAAGCATCAAGACGCTGGCTGAAGTCATTGACATGCTCAACCAGGATCCGGAAATCACAAATCGTTTTGGCCAAAAGGGTCTGGGACAGCGGAACCTTGGTAGAGCCATTCAACTTCTGATCGAAAGCTCCGAGACAAATGAAGGCCGGTGCATGTTTGCCTATGATATCTACAAGGCGCTTGAACGGATAATCCTGGACTACGTGACGGAAGCCAATGACAGGACCAAGTACCTGGAAGATCTCAAAACAGCAAAGGGACTTTACCGCGAACGCATTATGACCGAGATATTTAACGCCTATATGGATGAGCCCTTTGCCATTCGAAAAGACGTTATGAACTACGTGAACATGATCATTGGAATCGACGCCGAAAACCTGGGGCCTGATAAGATGTGGAAATATAAAGACCCGCAGACCGGGGAGCTTAGGGCCTTAAAGATCGATGAACGATACATCAACAGTGTTGAAGAAAGGCTGGAACTCAAGACGGAAGAACAGCGCCAGACATTTAGAACTTCCATTCGAAAAATCTACGGCCAGAAAATTTCTGTAGAACCCGATTACGATTTCATGGACAATCTCGAACTGGTCAAGGCAATCACCGACGTTCGCCTCAAATCAGATATTGCAGGAGCGGGTAGCCTCATCGGGGCACTGGCCAATCGTACCAATGAGGAAAATCAGAAGTTATACGATCGCATGATCGATACCATGTTGAACAAGCTCAAGTACTGTAAAACATGTGCACAAAAAACTATCGAGTATTTTTGCACCCAGGAGGATGAAAAATAGATATCTATGCGTACAATGATCTTTCCTCGTTGCAGTCCATGACGGCACTTCAACGTACCTATAGCGTCACTCTTCACTCTATAGACGAACTGCTGGAGCGGGACAAGCAGCGAGAAAAAGATGGATTCCCGAAAAAAATAAACGTTGGGCGGTTAATCAAGCCGGGGAAAGGGGGCAGGGACAAGGTTGTAGTTGTCCCCACCACGGTGGAAGAAAAATTTATCCATGATTCGGCGCTCAGGCCCCCGGAAGAAGGCGGGCAATCAGGCGGGACAGGGGAAGGTGAAGAAGGAGAAGTCATCGGCGAACAGCCTGTCCGGGCTCCGGATGCATCAGGATCCGGTCCTGGAGGTGGAGAGGGTGTCCCGCACGAAATGGAGTCAAGCGCCTATGATCTGGGCAAGATTCTGACTGAGAAATTTGAACTACCAAACCTGAAAGACAAAGGCAAAAAGCGCTCTCTCACCCGTTATACATATGACCTGACCGACAAGCATCGGGGATTTGGCCAGTTTCTCGACAAAAAAGCCACGCTGCGAAAAATCGTTGAAACCAATATCACCCTCGGGAACCTGCCTGATATAGGCAATATTGATCCGACTCGCTTCTTGGTATCACCCAACGACAAGATTTTCCGAATCCTCTCCCGCGAGATGGACTACGAGTCCCAGGCCATGGTCTTTTTCCTGAGAGACTACTCCGGCTCCATGGCCGGCAAATCCACGGCACTTGTGGTGACCCAGCATGTATTGATCTATAGCTGGCTTTTGTACCAGTATGCCATGCAGGTGGAAACCCGTTTTATCCTTCATGACACCGAGGCAAATGAAGTTCCGGACTTCTACACATATTACAACTCGAAAGTTGCCGGCGGCACAAAGGTATATTCTGCTTACCGGCTGGTTAACGAAATCGTGGAAAAAGAAAACCTGGTCCGGGATTACAATATTTATGTTTTCCATGGTACTGACGGCGACGATTGGGACACGGACGGAAAAGAAGCCATTCCGGAGCTGAAAAAAATGCTGCCCTATGCCAACAGGGTCGGAATTACCATCGCTGAACACGAATTAAGCCACAACACTGAAGTTCAAAAATACCTTAGAGATTCGGGGCTGCTGACCGAAAAACCTGATCTAATCCGAGTTGATGTCTTGCAGGAAGAGGCGGATGAACCGCGTCTGATTGAAGGAATAAAGAGGCTTATAAGCTGATAGCTAAATAGACGTCTCGGAAATTCTACAACCTGTTTAATGTATAAGCTTTTTTGACGCTTGGATTTTTACCTCGTGCCGGAATGATGGAATAATGGAATAGTGGAATAGTGTTGAAGATAAAAAGACGAAAATCCTCTTAAACCCAATATTCCATCATTCCAGTATTCCAGTATTCCAATTGCGGAGCGGAGCGGAGCTAAGTTCGTTAATACAATGGAATTGATCGATCAGCATACCAAGAAAATCATGGAGGGCTGCAAAGAGAGAGCACTGAATGCTGGTTTGAGTTTTCAGACTGAGTCTCTGGAGTATATAGTAACCAACCGGGACCTGCTGGAACTGTCTCCAAAGTTGATGATCCCAACGCTCTACGATTACTGGGTCCACGACGTGGAGGTCCTCAAAGAGAAGGGCAGGTATGAGCTTTATCCGGGTAATCCATATGAAACCGTCATTAACACCCGTCCGGCCATCTCCTACTATAATGACAACAACCCGGACTGGTTGAACGTACTGATCTTCTATCATGTTCTGGCGCATATCGATTTCTTTCAGAACAATCTGTACTTCCGTCATACCTGGGACTATGATTTCACAGGTCAGGCCCTATCGGATAAGCGATTGATCGCCAAA
>JAQYWL010000496.1 GCA_030145035.1 Desulfobacteria bacterium
ATGACCAATGACCAATGACCAATGACCAATGACCAATGACCAATGACCAATGACCAATGACCAATGACCAATGACCAATGACCAATGACCAATGACTAATGACCAATGATCAACGAGGTATCCTGTGACAGAAAAGCCGTGGGGTGGCAGATTTGCTGAAAAAACTGATCGAATTGTGGAATCTTTTACGTCTTCGGTCGCCTTTGACAGGCGCCTCTACCTTTATGATATCAAGGGTAGTATAGCCCACTGCCGGATGCTGGCCAAACAGTCGATCATTAGCGACGAAGATGCATCCCAAATTGTGGAAGGGCTTGGCAGGATTGCCCGGGATATTGAGCACGGCAACTTTGAGCTGGATGAGTCGTTGGAAGATATTCATATGAACATCGAGGCCCGACTTATTGGTGAAGTCGGCAGGGTCGCACAGAAACTTCACACCGCGAGAAGCCGCAACGATCAGGTAGTGCTGGATGTTCGGTTGTATCTGCGTGACGAAGTGGCAAATATACTCAAAAGCCTTACAGGGTTGCGCCAGGCCCTTGTGGCCCTTGCAAAGAGGCATATTGATGTCATAATGCCGGGATATACGCACCTTCAGCCTGCTCAGCCAGTGCTTTTTTCCCACCACCTCATGGCCTATTATGAGATGTTTAAAAGGGACAGGGCCCGGTTCAAGGAGGCGCTCAAGCGGATCAATGTGATGCCGCTTGGCAGTGCAGCCTTGGCCGGAACAACATATCCGATCGACGTAGGATACACCGCCAAGCTACTCAAGTTTCCTGAGGTTTTTGCCAACAGCCTGGACGCTGTGAGTAGTCGGGACTTTATAATTGAGTTTCTGGCTGCAGCCGGCATCTGCATGGTTCATATGAGTCGCCTTTCAGAAGAGTTGATCCTGTGGTCCTCTGCTGAATTCGGATTTGTGGAAATACCCGATGCCTTTGCCACAGGGAGTAGTATTATGCCCCAGAAGAAGAATCCGGATGTACCGGAGTTGGTCCGGGGCAAGGCAGGACGGGTATTTGGAAACCTGGTGGCGCTGCTCACCCTGATGAAGGGACTCCCCCTCAGCTACAACCGGGATATGCAGGAAGACAAGGAGCCCCTCTTTGACACAGTCGACACCCTTAAAGTATGTCTTGGGGTGTATGAAAAACTCCTTCCGAAGTTGAAAGTAAACCGGATGGCTATGGAGAAAGCAGCTTCAAGTGGCTTTTTGAATGCTACAGACATGGCTGACTATCTGGTAACCAAGGGCATGGCCTTTCGAGATGCACACCGTTGCGTGGGGGAGGTCGTACGGTACGCAATGGATCAAAACAAAGAACTGCAAGAACTTTCCCTGAGTGACCTGAAGAAGTTTTCCAAGGCATTTGAAGAAGATATCTTTGAAATTCTGACATTGCAACAGATGGTTAGCAGGCGTGTGTCTCCAGGTGGTACAGCTAAGGAGAACGTGGTAAACGCCATCAATGAGGCACAGGAGGCCCTTAAGCTTGAGGTGGCTGAAGATAAATCTCATAAGAGGAAAAGGAAGACCACAAGTTAGGTTTCTTTTTCTGATTTGCCTGGGACTTGTGATTCTGTGCTTGGCATGCGGCAAAAAGGCCCCCCCTGTAGCACCTCGAGCCACTGTTCCCCCTGCGGTAAAAGACCTCAAGGCAGAAGTCATCGGGGACAAAGTGCGATTGACCTGGTCAGTACCGAAGAAGGGGAATAAACTGTTTGACGGGTTGGGACACTTTGGGGTTTACAAGTACAAGTCGCATAACTCAGTGGAAACGTGCCCGGGATGTCCGATTCCTTTTGAACATTTCCTCGATATCAAACTCGATGACCCCAGGCCGGCACGGGTGGAAGGGGATAGTATTATCTTCTACGATAACATAGAGGCTGACCATCGCTACGCATACAAGGTTGTGGTCTATCATAAGAGCGGCGGAGTGAGTGAGGATTCTAACGTTGTGCGAATAGCGAATAATAAATAACGAATGGAGAAGTGCCTAAAGTGAACTAAAGTGAGCTAAAGTTCATGTAATCATTACCAATTCAGGAATTACCAATTTGGGGATTGAAGGAACTGCGTCTGATTTTAATTCCTCAATTCCTCAATTCTTGAATCCCTGAATCCTTTTTAACTTTAGGCACTTTAGCTCACTTTGGTCTACGACTAAGGAATAACTAACCCCATGCATCACTTTCACTACCGTGATAACAATATGTTTTGTGAGGATGTTCCTGTCCTAAAGATCGCGGAAAATGTGGGAACCCCCTTTTACCTGTACAGCCATGCTACACTCCGGCACCATTTTTTTACCTTTCAAAATGCCTTTGAGGGTGTGCCCCATCTGATCTGCTTTTCTGCCAAGTCCAATTCCAACCTGGCCGTTCTGAGACTTTTTGCCGGCCTTGGAGGTGGCCTGGACATTGTGTCGGGCGGGGAGTTGTTTCGCGGGCTTCAAGCAGGTATCCCTCCGGAGAGGATTGTCTATTCAGGCGTGGGAAAGCGTGAGGACGAGATAGAGTATGCCCTTCAATCCGGCATTATGATGTTTAATATTGAATCATTCCAGGAGTTGGAGCTCATAAACCGCTGCGGGGCCCGCCTGAAAAAAAAGGCGCCAATTGCCCTTCGTGTAAACCCGGATGTGGATCCCAAGACACATCCTTACATATCAACAGGCCTGAAACAGGAAAAGTTTGGGCTGGGCATGGAATCGGCTGCAGAGGCGTACAGGTCGGCCACTGCCTTTCCACACGTGGAAGTTATCGGCATCAGTTGCCACATCGGGTCTCAGGTCACGGAGGTTGCTCCCTTTGTGGATGCCCTACACCGCATCAAGGTGCTGATTACCACCCTGGAGAGCTTTGGCATCTCGATTTCCTATCTCGATATAGGAGGAGGGCTTGGGATCACCTACGATCAAGAATCTCCTCCTCACCCAAATGAATATGGCAGGGCGATCTCAGAGGCCCTTGGCGACTCATCCTTTACGCTCGTCCTGGAGCCTGGCCGGGTGATTGTGGGCAACGCGGGTATCCTCGTAACCCGGGTGCTATATACAAAGAAGGGTGAGGCCAAGGTTTTTGTGATTGTGGATGCGGCCATGAACGACCTTGTTCGCCCGTCTCTTTATGATGCCTACCATGCTATCGAACCGGTGGTCAGGGATCACAAGGAAACGATGAGGGCGGACGTCGTTGGACCCATTTGCGAGAGCGCGGATTTTTTTGCCAAGGATCGTGATATTCCGTGTGTGGAAGCAGGGGACCTGCTAACAGTCATGAGTGCAGGGGCGTATGGTTTTACGATGTCCTCTAATTACAATTCGAGACCCCGAGTCCCGGAGGTCATGGTCAAGGAGGATCAATTCTATGTTGTCAGGGCGCGGGAGTCATACGAGGATTTGAGAAAAGGAGAGTCGATACCGCCGTTTCTGTAAAAGTAGCGTTGTGTCTATCTCTCACCCCGGTACAGTCGTTCCTCCTTACGGGGCAGGCAGAGCACGCAGAGTCACGGAGTTTTTGAGCTGAATTCCTGAGGGAGAATTCAGCTCAATCTGCCATCCTGCTGTCGCAGGATTTTTGTGGGATGCAAAGTCCCCCCGTAAGGGGCTGATTGTTTGGCCTGATTTTTCCTCTCAAAAAATCAGGCCAAGAGAATTATCTCAGTGATCTCTGCGATCTCGAGCGACCAGAGGTAGCGGGCGAGAGATTTGGTTCGGACTCCTCCAGCCTAGGATTTGTAAATGCAAGATTCAAGACTCCACTTCTACAAAATGAGCGGCAGCGGGAATGATTTTATCATTGTGGATAATCGTGGCGGGGTCGTTGACGAAGGAAACCTGAGCCAATGGATTGCTTCAATCTGCCGAAGGAAACTCTCGGTGGGGGCTGACGGGGTGATTCTGCTTGAAGCCTCGGAACGGGCGGATTTCAAGTGGCGTTTCTTCAATGCAGATGGAGGAGAGGCCGAAATGTGTGGCAACGGGGGCCGTTGTGCGGCAAGGCTTGCGTATCTGAAGGGGATCGCTGGTCCTCGGCTGAGCTTTGAAACCAAGTCCGGAGTCATTCGGGCCGAGGTGATCGGTGGACGGGTGAAGTTGGAGATGCCGGACCCGACCGCGCCGGAACTTGATTATCCCCTGAAGGTGAAAGAAGAGACTTTTACGGTAAGCAGTATCACGGTGGGTGTGCCCCATGTGGTGACCTGGGTGACAGACCTAAAAACAAGCCCGGTTTTCAGGATGGGCCAAGCCATAAGGTCCCATCAACGCTACGCCCCGGCCGGCACAAATGTCAACTTCGTGGAGCAACTCGATGACGGCGCCTTTGCCATTCGCACCTATGAGCGTGGTGTAGAAGATGAGACCCTGGCCTGTGGGACGGGCTCGGTTGCAACTGCTCTCATTGCTGCCGCAAAAGGGATGGCTGCCTCTCCTACTGTACTGCATACCCGGGGAGGCGAAGCCATCAAGGTTTATTTTGAGAGATCCGGAGATGATTTTCGCAGCGTGTTCCTTGAAGGAGAGGCACGGGTCATCTATGAAGGCCGGCTTTGGAACAACGACCAATGACCAGTGACCAATTGATGATTGAAAAAGCTGAAAGACTAAAACGCCTTCCTCCTTATCTTTTCAAGGAGATCGATCGCCAGAAAGAACAGGTCCGGGCCAAGGGGATTGACATTATTGATCTTGGGGTAGGGGACCCAGACCTTCCAACCCCGCCCCATATTATCGAGGCCTTAAAGAGATCAGCTTCAGACCCGGCCAACCATCGATATCCTTCCTATTCGGGTATGGCTGACTTTAATGCCGCGGTGGCAAGGTGGTATGAGCAGCGTTTTAACGTGGATCTGGATGCCGGCACAGAGGTCGTGACCTTGATTGGATCCAAAGAGGGGATTGCTCACATCCCTTTGGCCTTTATAAACCCCGGGGATATTGCCCTTGTGGCCAGTCCGGGCTATCCTGTTTACCATATTGGCACCCAGTTTGCAGGCGGGACACCGTATTTTATGGATCTTTTAAAAGAGCATAGATTTTTGCCTGACCTTGAAGCCATTTCACCGGAAGTGACCCAAAAGGCCAAGATGATGTTCATAAACTATCCGAACAACCCCACGGCAGCAGTGGCCACCAAGGATTTCTTTGAATCGGTGGTCGCCTTTGCCGGGGAACACAATGTTATAGTATGTCACGATGCTGCCTATTCGGAGATGGCCTTTGATGGTTATAGGCCGATAAGTTTCCTTGAGGCAGAAGGGGCCAAATCTGTTGGAATCGAGTTTCACTCCCTTTCCAAGACCTATAATATGACAGGTTGGCGCATTGGGTTCGCGGTTGGTTGTGCGGATGTAATCGCTGCTTTGGGTCAGGTGAAGAGTAACATCGATTCCGGTGCATTTCAGGCAGTTCAGATTGCAGGGATTACGGCCCTGGAAGGAGACCAGACATGTGTGGAGGATATGAGGCAGACATATGCGGAACGTCGAGATATCTTAGTGGCTGGCCTCCGCTCGATGGGTTTATCAGTAGAAAACCCGCGTGCTACGTTCTATCTTTGGGTTGAAGTGCCCCAGGGTTATACGTCAGCGGGATTTGCCAGCCTGCTGTTGACAGAAGCCTGCATTGTGACCACACCCGGAAACGGATTTGGTACAGCGGGTGAAGGGTATGTCCGGATGGCTCTGACAGTTGACCGCGAGCGAATCCGTGAAGCAGTGGAACGGATGAGCCGGTTGAGCCCGTTAGCCCGTTAGCCCAGAAGTCGCTTCGCTCCGTTCAAGGTTTGAGGACCGCTTCGCTCAAGGTTTGAGGCAAAAACATTTTCTGCCTCCAACCTCCAACCTTAAGCCTCCAACGGTGCCACAATGGGTTATACACATACGGCTTACATAGGGGTTGGATCGAATATTGGGGATAAGGCCGACAATTGTCGGACGGGAATCGCAGCGATTAATAGGTGCGAGGGTTGCATGGTGGAGGCCCAATCCCCCCTGTATGAGAGCGAACCGGTTCATTTGGAGTGTCAAGATTGGTTTGTAAATGGTGTGGCCAGGATTCGTACCGATCTTGAACCAGAAACCCTTTTCGCACGACTCAAGGCCATTGAGCATGCAATGGGACCTCGGCCTGGACAAGTTAGGTTCGGTCCCAGGCCCCTGGACCTGGACATCCTGTTTTATGATGACCGCATCTTGCATACAAGATTGCTGGAGATCCCTCACCCGAGGCTGCACCAAAGGCGGTTCGTCCTCAGGCCGTTTTGCAACATCGCACCCGAACTCGTGCATCCTGTCTTTGGGCAGACTATGCAATCCCTTCTATCTGACTTGAAGGATGGAGATAAGAACGCTATACCATACAGATGCGACTATTGATTCTTTCCCTTTTGATTTATCTTGCCTATCGGCTGTTCAAGAACTGGGCACTTCCGGGGCAATCGTCCACGGGGACTCCAGAGCAGGAGGGATTGGTCATGGTCGATGACGTGATGGTCAAAGACCCTTTTTGTGAAACTTATTTTCCCCAAAGAAACGGGATCAAAAAGGTTATAGGGGGGCAAACCTACTATTTCTGTAGCACAGAGTGCCGGGACAAATATCTTGAGGCTATCAAGGACTCTAAGCAGTAATACGTTTCGGGATTTGGCATCCTTCATTCCTCGGTTTACACTTATCAAGGATGCGGGCGCCAAGAGATAAGTTCTTTTGTTCCTACTTTTTGGTGTCAGGTGTCAGGTGTCAGGTGTCAGGAGCGACAAACGCGAGACCTGCCCGCCATTGCCGTGTATGCGGGCAT
>JAQYWL010000316.1 GCA_030145035.1 Desulfobacteria bacterium
AAAATCCCCGCCTGCCAACGCCCCGTACGGCATGCAGCTTACACGCTAGCGTGCCTGGCAACCTGCCCGCCATTGCCAGAGATGCCGGCACATAAGCTCAATGCTGTCTCAGGCGTTGGCAGGCGGGTGGCGGGCAGGGCGTAGCGATTTTATCATTATTTCATGTCGTGGAATTTGACCCACAGGACAGCCCCCAGTTCAACCTCCTTGTCCTCACCCTTATATTTTATCTTGGTGTTCGAGGTGTTCAGGGCGGCAAAGCCCCACCAGCCAGCCTTCGGTGCAGCATAGGTGAACACACCGTTGCTGTCTGCCTTGACGGTCTGGGTCACCATGTAATCGGTAGGGGCACTGTATTTGCCATCCTTATTGTAGTGCTCAACCTCCACCTCGGCATAGGGCACAGGTTTGCCGTACAGCTTGATGATCCCCTGGAAAACGTTGCCGGCGTAAAGGCCATACGGTTTGGACAGGGGCACAATCTCGGTCTTGAGTCCAATCTCCTCGTCCCAACCCTCATCATCGCCAAAGGCGGTCACCACAGCCTTCGTGTAATGGACAATGTAGCAGTCCTCGGCCGGCTCCCAGTAGGGCTGAGGCTCCATATAGAACATGTAGACACCAGGGCGCTTTATCTTGTAACTTGCGGTCCATGTCTGATGCCCCTTCGTCCTTGTGGATTTGAGAGAGCCCAGCAGGTCTGTCTCCCGACCATTGATCACCACACCAAGCTTAGTGGGTTTAACCAGTTCCATGCCAATGCCCTCAAAGGGATGCCAGAACATGAGATCCACGTTGATGTTGGTATTTTCCCCCTGCATGACCATCTGGTCGGAGGGTATGACCATGCCAAAGTGCGCTAAGGCCGGACCCGCCGCCGCAAGTGAAAGGATGAACATGCCCAGAGATGCCACTGCCGCAACAAAACAACATTTTTTCATTTGTTACCTCCTTTCAAAAAAGTATGAACTTAGGGGCTCCGCCCCAATTGGAATAATGGAATGGTGGAACGGTGGAATATTGGGTTAAGAGGATTTAGGACAAATTAGAAATGATTCTTTTCGGTCTTAACATTCCATTATTCCATCATTCCAGATCAATGACACAGAAAACTGCCACTGAAAGATAAATGATTACAAGGAGTTGTAGAAATTCCGAGACGTATTTAGCCTATTGAAAAAGCGAGCCTTAATGTTTTCAAAAAACTGAAATGTTACAAAAAAAAGCCACGAGGCCTGTCATCTTCTGATGATCATTTGCCTTCGTGGCACTATTGAAGTTTAATCTTTAGCTTTTACCATG
Source organism: Desulfobacteria bacterium (assembly GCA_030145035.1). GTDB lineage: Bacteria > Desulfobacterota > Desulfobacteria > Desulfobacterales. The sequence goes on from JAQYWL010000316.1 coordinate 1,303, forward strand.
AAGAGCGGCTTCAGCAGCTCATTTTAATCTATTGGTACCGGGTTAGAAGGGCTTTGTCAAGGGCTAAAACAAGGTGTAGAACTTCGCTCCGCAATTGGAGTACCCGCCTGCCACTGCGAGGCACGAGCGGGCAGGTTGGAGCAATGGAGTACTGGAGTGATGAGCATGGTTGTTATTTGTTAATCGTTAATTGTTATTCGAATAACTAATAACTAATAACGTAAATGCTCGGCATGAAACAGTCGCCACCGAAAGATCTATAATCTCAATGGGTTGTAGAAATTCCGAGACGTGAACTTAGGGGCTTCGCCCCAATTGGAGATGGAATGTGGTCGGGGCGAGAGGATTTGAACCTCCGACTTCCTGCTCCCAAAGCAGGCGCGCTGCCAGGCTGCGCCACGCCCCGTATTTGTCTTCGGTTTATCATGCCTTTTTCATTGATGCAAGCCTAATGGAACTTCCTAAAGTATTCCTTTATCGCTTCGCATATGGCTTCGGCAGCAGCGGATATCACCACTGGGTTCCTGAGCTCCTTTTCGTCGGCAGGATGGCTCAGATGACCAATCTCAACTAGAACGGCTGGCATGTCGGCTCCTCGGAGAACGAAACAGGGAGCCTCGCTAATGCCTTTATCTACAGGATTGAGCTTTACAAGCAAATGCCTGTGTACGGTTTTTGCCAGGACCTTGCTCTTGGCTCTGTGTGCGTGCTGAATCGAGTCCCACGGAAGCGATTTTTCACCGGTTTTCCATGAGCTTTCCTGTTGCCGAGGGGACATAGGGCGTTCGCCTGTGCCGGGACCATGATAGAATATGACCATACCGCGGCCCTGGTGTCCAAAGCCACCCCCTGCATGAATGCTGACAAAAATATCGGCACGGTAATGGTTTGCTGCTGCGGTCCGATGTTCAATATCGATCCTGTAATCGTCGTCGCGGGTCAAGTGGACTTCATAGGTCCCAAAAAGAATTTCCTTGATCTTGTGGGCGACCGACAGCGTTACAACCTTTTCGGCCAAGCCGGAGGGCCCCACGGCACCCAGGTCATAACCCCCGTGCCCGGGGTCTACCACGATGACCTTTCGATGTGGCAACTCCTGTGATAGGGATATGGCTTGGGCTGGGGATACATTGTTGACAACCAATGCCAACACCAGCAAGATAGGCCATATCAGGCGTAAGATTATTCGTCCGTATTCCAGTACGTTAGTCATGAAATTCGTGTTCTTGCTAAATGTTGTAAACATTACAGATTCAGGAATTCAGGAGTAATGCGCGGATTTCGCGCAAGCTTCATTCATCCACAGCCTTTGGGCTCAATTCCTCTTGACAGGATTTAAGCTTGACATTATTTTGCAACATTTGGTACGCTGCTCCCTCTTTCACAGAGAGCACTCAGTGCTCCAGAGTTTTTTCTATCTGATTCCTGGCGCTTCTGGCAGGAAGAGCACACAATATTATCCCTTTTGCATAAAATCAATATCCTTTGTGCGAGAGTGGCGAAATTGGCAAACGCACTGGACTTAGGATCCAGCTCCCGTTTCGGGATTGGGGGTTCAAGTCCCCCCTCTCGCACCAATTGAGTTCATTAAGGACAGAAAGCCAAGTCTGGGCCACGGTTAAAACCGAACAAACGCAACAAACTCGATAAACCCAACAAACACAATAGCCTGAGAAAGGAATTTGATGAAGGTAGATGTCGAAGATGTTACCACTGTAAAGAAGATTCTGCATGTGGAAATTCCGGAAGCCGAAGTGACCGGAGAGCTGGACAAAGCGTACAGGACCCTCAAGAAGAATATCAAGATCAAAGGGTTTCGTCCTGGCAAGGCGCCGCGTTCTATCATAGAAGGGCGTTTCAAGAAGGATATGCATGCAGAAGTCTCTGGTCAGTTGATACAGAGTTCTTATGTTGAGGCACTGCGCGAGACCGAACTTGTGCCCTTTGGTGAGCCAACTATTGACCGTCCGGATCTTGAAAAGGGCCGGCCGTATAATTATTCTGTCACGATCGAAGTACGGCCTCCCATCCAGGACTTAAACATCAATGGCCTCAAGCTCAAGAAAAAAGTTTACACGGTTACTGATGAAGAGATTGAAACCCAACTCAAGATACTCCAGAAGAACCAGGCCCAGCTCAGGAGCATTGAGCAAGACCGTCCGGTTGAGAATGGAGACTTTGTCCTTATAGATTACGAGGGGTTCAAAGACGGCAAATCCTTTACGCCGGCCAGCAAGACCGAAAACTTCCACTTTGAGGTTGGCTCGGGACGGATATTAGAGGACTTTGACCAGCAACTCCTTGGGATGCGCCCCAATACGACTGAGGAATTCTCGGTGCATTTTCCAGCCGATTATTACAACAAGGATTTGGCTGGCCTCGACATCACCTTCAAGGTTACTCTTAAGGAGATCAAGGAAGAGATCTTGCCTGAGATTGATGATGAATTTGCAAAGGACTTGGGGGAACATGAGACGTTAGCAGAGCTTAAGCAGGCCATGAGAAGGGAATTAGAGCGAAGATACGAGACCCAGTCCGAACGGGAACTCCGCCAGGATATCATTGACATGTTGATCGAGCAGGCGGACTTTGAACTCCCGGAAGTCCTGGTCAAACATGAGCTGACTGCTTTGGTCAACGACGCCCGCAACGCGTTATCACATAGAGGGCTGTCTCTGGAGGACACAGGTCAGACCGATGAGAGCCTCTCTAAGAAGTACTATCCACGGGCAGAAAGGAGGGTGCGGGAGTATCTGCTTTTGCACAAGGTGGTTGAGCAGGAGGGGATCACTCTGACAGATGAAATGCTGGAGCAGGCATACAAGGAGATGGCCGAAGCCATGAATCAATCCGTAGACACTATCAAGCAATTCCATGATAAGTACAAGGAAGTTTATGAGGTTTTCAGGCAAAGGACCCTTGAGGAACAGGCCGTCAAATCAATCATCAAAAATGGTACAATTGAAAGGATAGAAACTTAGAAGGCAGAGACGCAACCTTGCGCCAAAACGAATAACGAATAACGAGTAAGGAGACAGGTGATGCCGCTTATTCCGATAGTTATCGAGCAGAGCAGTCGGGGAGAACGGGCCTATGATATATATTCCAGGCTGCTCAAAGATCGGATTATCTTTCTTGGGACACCCATGACCGATGAAGTTGCCAATCTTCTGATTGCCCAGTTGCTTTTTCTGGAATCAGATGATCCGGACAAAGACATTAATTTCTACATCAATTCTCCCGGTGGTATGGTGAGTGCAGGCTTGGCCATCTATGACACGATGCGCTACGTGAAGCCCGACATATGCACCCTCTGCATGGGCCAGGCAGCCAGTATGGGTGCACTGCTGCTGGCCGCAGGAACAGAGGGGAAACGATATGCGCTCCCAAATGCCAGGATTCTGATTCACCAACCTATGGGTTCATTTCAAGGCCCAGCCGCGGATGTGGCCATCCAGGCAAAGGAGATCTTGCGGATGCGAGAGGCCTTAAACGAGATCCTTGCCTTCCACACGCACCAGGATATTGAAACAATTCGAAAGGATACAGACCGCGATTTTTACATGAGTGGCCTGGAGGCCAAGGACTACAGGATTGTGGATCATGTGATCACCCAGCGGGAAGCTGCCCCGACCTCCAAGGATAAAGAAAGAACTTAGCTCCGCTACGCTCCGCAATTGGCCCGCCCTGGCGCGACATCAGAATAATAACCGGTGCCATGTGAAAACCCGGTCTGGGCCAGGGAATACTGGAATAATGGAATGGTGGAATATTGGGTTCTGGAAACCCGCCTGCCAACGCCTGGCTCGCAAGGGAGCTACAATGCCGGCAGACGGGGCACTGGCGGGCAGGAATGGGATAGTGGGGTACTGTCAAAACCCCTCTTGACAGGCAAGTCAACAAATGACATACTTCCGTCAAAAACCATCATTCCAATATTCCAACATTCCATCATTCCGGCACGAGGTAAAAAATCGAGGCCTCGAAAACCTCCTATATTTTCAATAAGTTGTAGAAATTCCGAGACGTTAGTGTGAGGATAACGGGGGTTGGATCAAGCCGGTCTACTATTTGCGGTCCATGTCGGAATTTAGAGGGAAATGATTTTTAGATTGCCTTTTCAGCAAATGGTTTTATAATAAGAATAGAAAAAATTCCATTTTTTGGGAGGAACACATGGCCAAACGAAGAAGCGGCAACATCAACGGTTTGCGGTGTTCGTTTTGCGGTAAAAGCCAGGATGAAGTCAAGAAACTGATTGCCGGACCTGCGGTCTATATCTGCGACGAGTGTATTGAACTGTGTAATGAGATCATTGAAGAAGAGTACGAAAAAGAGACACGAACGCAGAAAAAGGGAGAATTTCCCACGCCGGCTATTATCAAGGCGTCTCTGGATGAGTATGTGATTGAGCAGGAACGGGCCAAGAAGATCCTGGCAGTAGCTGTTGATAACCATTACAAGCGCCTTGAGACACAGGTAAACGCGACAGATGTGGAGCTACAGAAGAGCAACGTCCTTCTGATCGGGCCTACCGGTTGCGGGAAGACGCTTATGGCACACACGCTGGCCAAGTTTCTCAACGTCCCCTTCACAATTGCAGATGCGACCTCCCTGACCGAAGCGGGATATGTAGGAGAAGATGTTGAAAATATTATCCTGTCGCTCCTTCAGAATGCCGATTATGATCTGGAAAGGACCTCCAAAGGAATTGTCTACATAGATGAGATCGACAAGATTGCCCGCAGAGGGGACAACCCATCCATTACCCGGGATGTTTCAGGTGAGGGGGTGCAGCAGGCGCTTCTTAAGATAATTGAGGGAACGACCGCCAGTGTGCCACCCAAGGGAGGGCGAAAGCATCCGCAGCAAGATTTTCTCAAGGTTGACACCTCCAACATCTTGTTCATATGTGGCGGGACCTTTAACGGGCTGGAGGAGATCATACAGCACAGACTGGGTGGCAAAGTGATGGGCTTTGGAGCTGATATCCAAAGTCGAAAGGAGCGAAACATCGGTGAGATACTCCGGATGGTTCAGCCTGAAGACCTTATAAGATTTGGCCTGATTCCAGAGTTTGTGGGGCGACTTCCGGTGATCGCCACGCTGGGCGAACTAAATGATGGCGCTCTGGTCAGGATACTCACAGAACCCAAGAATGCCCTGGTGAAGCAGTTCCAGAAGCTCTTTGAATTTGAGAATGTAGCCCTCCGCTTCACAGATAGCGCCTTGAAGGCTGTTGCCACAAAATCTTTGGATCGTAAATCCGGTGCCCGAGGTCTCAGGGCCATCATGGAATTGGCCATGCTTGACATTATGTATGAGATTCCTTCCATGAATGGGGTCAAGGAATGCGTCATCAACGAGGAGGTTATTTTGAATAACGAGGAGCCGATTTTGCTCTTCGAGCAATCGCGGGAAATGGCTGTGTCTCAATAGGGTCTTTATTCTGCAGACGATAACCGAACTTGGGGGCTCCGCCCTCTCCGAGCTGTAGGCTCTACGAGTCGGAAGCCAATTGGAGTACCTGCCCGCCATCGCTCTCGCTCAGGTGAGGCGGGCGGGTTGGAGCAATGGAGTGCTGGAGTATTGGGCTCAAGGTGAAAGTGAACTAAAGTGATCCGCCCTCGGCGGCCTAAAGTGCCTAAAGTTACTTAATTTTAGTTCACTTTAGTTCACTTTAGGCACTTTTTTTGCTATCCACTACTCCAGTACTCCCTGGCCCAGACCTGATTTTCAATGGCAATAGCTTATTTCGGGGGCGTCGCGCCCCTGGCCCAGACCGGGTTTGCTTTGCATCAGCATTTTCGATTCGCTGTCGCACCAGGGCGGGCAGGGCGGGCCAACACTCCATCACTCCATGTCAGTGGCATGAATCGGTTGACGCAAAGGACCAGCGATTTGAGTATGTTGTAGGAGTTACGAGACGTTATGTTTAATATAACGAAATGGAAGAAAGCAATGAATGATTTAGAACAAAAGCTTTTCGTTCCCCTCCTTGCGCTCAGGGATGTTGTGGTCTTTCCTCATATGGTGGTCCCCCTCTTCGTAGGACGTTCCAAGTCGGTTAATGCCTTGTCTAACGCCATGAACCTGGACAAGACGATTTTGCTGGCTACCCAGAAGAATGCTGGAACAGACTCGCCCGGCGCAAAGGACATATATGGCGTGGGGACTATTGGGACGGTGCTCCAACTGCTTCGGCTGCCGGACGGAACGGTTAAGGCACTGGTCGAAGGTAAAAGGCGGGCTCGTATAACTCGCTTTACTGACAAACAAAAATACATTCTGGTTGAAATTGTGCCAATTGCCGAAGCTGAAGTAGCAGAGACGGAAAGTCAAGCCATCCGCCGAACGGTTGTGAAGATGTTTGAAGAATATGCCAAGATTAACAAGAATATTTCAAAGGATCTCATAAATAACATATCAGCTATAAGTAACATATCTCAACTGGCGGACACTGTAGCGGCCCACTTCAATTTCAAGATCCAGGACAAGCAGAGTTTGCTTGAAACTGTCCAGCCGATGGAGCGCATGAGCCTCCTTTTCCGTTTGATGCAGGGCGAAATTGAAATCTACAAGACGGAGCAGAGAATCAAAGAGCGAGTAAAGAAGCAGATGGGAAAGACCCAGAGGGACTATTATCTTAACGAACAGATGCGTGCCATTCAGAAGGAGATGGGGACCAAAGACGATTACAAGAGCGAGCTGGACGAGCTCCAGAGCCGGATCAAACGCAAGCGAATGTCTAAGGAAGCGGCTGCAAAGGTAAGACAGGAATTCAAAAAACTTAAGCTCATGGCCCCCATGTCGGCAGAGGGGACAGTGGTTCGAAATTACATTGAATGGTTCATCAATCTCCCCTGGTTTGAGCGAAGCAAGCTTCAGACGGATATTGATAAGGCGGAAGCTATGCTGGAAGAAGACCACTATGGCCTGGGAAAACCGAAAGAGCGCATCTTAGAGTATCTGGCTGTGCAAAAGCTGGTCAAGAAGATACGAGGCCCGATCCTGTGTTTTGTAGGTCCGCCTGGGGTAGGAAAGACCTCTCTGGCCAAATCTGTGGCGCGGGCTACGGGGCGAGCACTTGTCCGGCTTTCCTTGGGCGGGGTCAGGGATGAGGCCGAGATCCGAGGGCATCGACGTACCTATATTGGGGCGATGCCTGGCAAAATCATTCAATCCCTTAAAAAGGTCAAGGTTAACAATCCTGTTTTTTGTCTGGACGAAGTGGATAAGATGAGTGTGGATTTTCGAGGCGACCCCTCAGCGGCCCTGCTCGAAGTCCTTGATCCCGAACAAAATTTTGCGTTTAATGACCACTACCTGGATGTGGACTATAATCTTTCGGATATTCTTTTCATCACCACGGCCAACAACTTGCACGGGATTCCACTTCCGCTCCAGGACCGCATGGAGGTTATTCGATTACCAGGATACACTGAGTATGAGAAGCTCCAGATAGCTGAGGGTTTTTTGGTTCCCAAACAGACAGAAATGAACGGATTATCCAAAGAGAACATCGAGTTTACCAGGAACGCTATTCAGACTATCATCCGTCGTTATACCCGGGAGGCGGGTGTGCGGAATCTGGAGCGCGAAATTGCCTCTGTTTGCCGGAAGGTAGCCCGCGAAGTCGTCAAAGATGACGGGAAAACGTGTGTCAAGATAACGGCCCAGTCGATACAAAAATACCTGGGTGTGCCTCGCTTCCGGTATGGGCAGGTTGAAGAAAAGGACGAGATCGGCCTGGTCACTGGTATGGCCTGGACACACGTGGGCGGAGAACTGCTATCCATTGAGACGGTTATCTTGCCTGGTAGGGGAAAGCTTACAGTAACAGGAAAGCTGGGGGATGTTATGCAGGAATCTGCCCAGGCCGCCTTGAGCTATGTTCGGTCCAGGACACAGAGGCTTGGCCTAAAGAAACATTTCTATAAAGGGGTGGATATCCAGGTCCACATACCCGAAGGGGCCACGCCAAAGGATGGGCCATCGG
>JAQYWL010000493.1 GCA_030145035.1 Desulfobacteria bacterium
ACCACACCGCCACGCTGCCCCAGGCACTCGGCGGTGATCCGGTAGTCGCCTGGCTTAACCATAAGCTTGGCCACCCGGACCTCCGCTGGCAGGGTTCTCCAACACCTTAAGTCCGCCCGCTCGGTGGCCACGGCTGCCACGGTTGTCAGTACGTTGGCAAAGAGCCCGGCCACGTCTCCATGCCGTTTGCGGATCTCGTCCGAGGCGGTCTTTCCGGTCACATACTTGGCCGTAGCCCGCGCAATGGCCTTTGCCCTCACCCGGGCCTTGCGGTTCTCTAAGTTTTTCATCGCTATGCGGCCTATGTGCTCGACCAAAACGGACTGAAAGCGGTATATAGGCTTCCCGGCTGCACCGGAGGCGCAGATAACCGAGGAACGGATGTTGCAGATCCGTTCCTCGTACCTGGGGAAGGCGATCTTGATAACGTGGCCGCGGCGTATAGAAACCATTATCGCCTCCTCCACCTTTACCGGGGCCTTGCCGTTGTAATGGATCACGTAGATCTCGGCCTCTTTGCTCCTCTGCTCCAGCGTGATGAATCTTGTCCCGTGAAGGCTTCTTTTCCAGTGCGACCACTCTTCTGTGCCCATGAAGGCGGCCACGGAAAGAAGGTTCTCTTTCAGCGCCGGTGGTGGAGGGGTGCCGTAGTTGAGGCTGAAGTCGTCTTTGTATATCCTGTAAGCCTTTTTATAAGAAATGTAAGCGTCGTTCAGGTCCTGAGAGGTGCCGCCTGCCTCATAAAGGATGCCCATAAGAAACCGGGCAAACCCGTCCTCCTTATAGACGTTCTTCTTGTCCTCGTCGTACTTGCTGTTTATGAGGTTCAGCCGGTTATCTACCCTCCGGGCCTCCACCAGGGCCTCGGCTGTCCCCCCGAGCCTGGCATAGTTTATGGCATTAAAGAGGTTTATCATCACGCTTTCGAAATCCTCGCCCCGGTAGTCGGCGGCAAGGTCGTTCACCAGCCACGTGGCGCCGTACTTGGTGATGGACTGGGTGTAGCGCTCCTCGAACTCCTGACCAGCCTCCCGGAGGATTTTGGCCGACCTGGCGTAGTCGCCGGCATAGTGCGAAAGTATAGCCTGATCCATCAGGTAAATCAGGTAGTCCCGCTTGCCGTACTTCTCCTTATTCTTCTCGACGAGCTCCATTGCGGAGCCGAAATCCGCCGAGGCCATCAACTGGTCCACAGCCGGATAGATCCTCATCTGTGGTGCGCAGGCCGCAGCCCCGATCAATACTGCCGCAAAAACAGCCAGCACCACCCATCTGTTATTCCGGAATTCCTTCATAGACCACCACACTTAGTACACGCATTCTTAAATACGATTCCTTCTTGCTATAGCTTCCAGCGGCTGCGGGAGACCACCTTCTTCAATTTTTTCTGCCCGATCCAGACCTTCCTGTTCGTCTCCAGGTTGTGGAACTCGAGGTTCACCTGGTAGAGGATCACGTACTGACCCTTTATCTGGTCCCGAACCGTGTTTAGCGTTCCCTTGAGCATGAAGTCGGCTCCGGTCTCCCGTCCCATTGCCTTTTCCGTCTCTGCCGAGGTGAACCCTAATTGCATGTCAGCCCGCTCCTCCCTGAGCTCTCTTCTCTCGTCACGGGAGGCAACAAAGTCCACAAGCCCGGAGTTGATGAGCGCCATCTCCAGGTCCTTTACAAAGACCTGGGTGTTTATGTGTTCGTCGGAGCGGTTGAGCACTGTGCCCACAATCACCATGGGCTTCTTTCCCTTGTGGGACTGGAACTCGGGCAGCCAGGGCCGGTTGAGGCAGTCTTTTATCATCTCATCGGCCACCATCCGGGAGTCGGAGTCGTTCCAGCGGCCGGAGAGATCTATGGTCTCTTCCACCGCAGTGCGCCGGACCTTAGGGGCGGAACCACACCCTACCGCAAGCCCCAGGACTACCAGAACCAATAAGGTCAATCTGACATTTCCTCTCATCGCGTAAACTCCTTTCTTCAGGGATTTTTGAAGTTTAGATTTAGTCCGACATTAAAATATGGGTCTACCTTTGTAGTCAAGGACTAAAGCAATATATCCGTGCAATTTTCAGATCGGCTGCCGAGCCATATTGGTCCATGTCGTCGGTCATCCGGCGGATCAATTTAAAAACGCCTTGCCACGAGGATGTGATTCTTGTTATAAGAGCAGTATTCAAGTTACCAATTTCTCCCCTCACAATGGCGAATCCATAAGACGGAGACCATGAAAAATGAAAAGCTATCGAAAAGAGCTTTGGTTTGAGGTGCCGACACGGCGGGCCTTCATCAATATTACCCCGCAGGTTGAAGACTGCCTCAGAGAAAGCAGAGTCAAAGAGGGGCTTGTGCTTGTAAATGCCATGCACATAACGGCTTCTGTGTTCATAAATGATGATGAATCCGGACTTCACCACGATTATGACGTCTGGCTGGAGAAGTTGGCACCCCATGCGCCTGTTTCGCAATATCGGCATAACGTGGGCGAGGACAATGCAGATGCCCATATGAAAAGACAGATTATGGGCCGTGAAGTGGTCGTTGCCGTGACGGAGGGAAGGCTCGATTTCGGTACCTGGGAACAGATCTTCTACGGCGAATTTGATGGTCGAAGGAGAAAGAGGGTGCTGGTCAAAATCATTGGTGAATAGAATCGCGTAGCGATTGTATAACTTGAAAGGCTGCCGTATGAAACCAATGTCGTTTCTCATCGTTGATGATAATTCAATAGCCCTCCGGGAAGTTGCAGATATCCTTAAATACCTGGGATATAAGGACCTTCACGAATCCGGCACTGCAAGTGAAGCATGGGCCATGTTGCGAATAAAGGAGCTCGACTGTGTCATTTCTGCCTGGGATATGCCCGAGATGACAGGGCTGGCCCTTTTGAAGATTGTGCGAAATGATGAGAGGTTTGACCAATTGCCCTTTTTCCTGACCGATTCTGCCTTCACCCAGGTTAAAGTCGTCGAAGCCGGGCGAGCAGGGATCACCGGCTTGATTCTTAAACCGTACGACATAGAAACCATTAAGGGAAAGATTGAGAGCATCCCCGAAGCCATGGGTGCCGGCGTTCCAAGTGAGGCCGAGATTACCCTTGATGAGGGCATGAGGCTGCTTGAAGCGGAAGATCACGAAGGTGCCCTGAAGGTATTCGAAAAACTGGTAAGCGAGGGCGAGAGCGCAGAGGTCTATTACAACATAGGCTACATTAAGTCCGCCCAGCAACAATATCAAGAGGCGATTGAGGCCTTCAGGAAGGCTACTCAGCTTGATCGCTTGTTCGCCAAGGCGTACGAAGCCATGGGGCGCGCCTATAAAGCGGTGGGACAGCCCAAACAGGCCGAGGAATCCTTGCATAAGGCTGCCGAAATCTATATGAGTAGCGAAAGAGATGAAAATGCAGAAGAGATCTTGAACGAAATCCTTGAGGTAAATCCTGACACGGTCAATGTCTACAACACCCTGGGGGTTCTCTATCGCAAGAAGGGCGATTATGCAACCTCCTTGAAACACTATGAGAAGGCCCTAAAAATCCATCCTAAGGAACCTAATATACATTACAACATTGGCCGCATTTATATCGACTTGAAGAATCCGGAGAAGGCAAGATCCTACTTTAGTATAGCCCTCAGGCTGGCCCCGGGCTTTAAGGACGCCAGGCAAGTCTTGAACGCCATAGACCTGGGCTTTACTTCCGAATTATGATAATGGCCATTGTCCAATGCGTTCTCTAACAAAGTGTGGCATATTTGATCTACAACGCTGCCCAGGATTTGATAGACATCCTTGCTTGGAAGTCCTCGAACTCGCGTTAACAGCTTTGTTTTGGCGTTGATCGAAATGAGTTCGATAAAGCTACAGAAGTCCTTAGCGGACCAACTATCACCTAGTTGTAGTTCAATACGGGCCTCATAAGCCGATTCCGTAATCATCTCGGTGAGCCACTCTAAGTCTTGGTTATCTAATCTAATGAGTGTTTGCATGTTGTTATGTCAACTGTTCCCCGCTCTGTGAGCGAGGCATAGAATCTTCGTCAAAACCGGTCGCCTTTTTGGATGTAACGGGAACCAGTGGAGGCTTTAATCGCTGCAAGATTCCACCACACAGATAGCAACGATTTCGCCTTCTTCTTACGCCAAACCATCTAGAACGGCACCGTGGACAATACTTGGCACTCATAACGATTCTCCTTTTTCATTCGTTATGGCATCGTGGAGGGTGTCAATATTTATTTTAACGGTTCCCGCCCGTCATTTCTTTAATCTTTTCTTCACTCTTAGTCTTTCCCCATTTCCCCTGTTACTTTTAATACTCAGAGTTGGCATTTCTTTTCACAATGTATAACCTTCTTTTCCCAATAGCATAAGTCTCTTTCCTGGTGAGGTTGAACATAACTATTTGAAGATTAACGATATCCAAGATATATGCATCAACTGACTAATCTGGCATAAATTTTGCCGATATTCCACTTCACATCTTATTTGCCACAGTCTGGTCCCTGTTCACGGACGTTCCCAAGGGGCGTATCCAGCACTTGGGGGGCTGGCCATTCAGCTTGGATGCCCATCTCAAAAATCCACCTAAGTCCCCTGATTCCCCCTTTTTCAAAGGGCCCGCCCTGGCGCGACAGAAGTTGGACAATGCGTCCGAAAGAAAAACCCGGCCCGCCCTGGCTGGTCCCCTGTGGCGGACGAGACAGCAGATTCGGTTTACTATAGGATCCAGATCTTCGATTACAGCGGGAATACTGTTTACAAATCAGACCGATCCACAGCCACCACAGCCACCGTGCCTGCCGGCATTCTCAAAGTAAACAACCCTTATTACTGGCGAGTGGAGGTCTTTGACGCTGCATCCGAACCACGGAATCGCTCCCAGATGCGGGAGATTATGCCGGATCATATGAGAACAATCCTCTCACCCTATCTGCCGAAGGAAATAGCGGAATCTATATCGATCTTACCTATGTAATCCCTATTGAACCCACAATCAAAGGCGACATCAATGGCGATGGCAACGTGGATCTGGCCGATGCCATTCTTGCCTTGCAGGTGCTCTCCGGTCTTAACCCTGACGGGATTCAGTTGAACGCGGATGCAAACGGAAACGGCAAGATCGGATTGGAAGAAGTAATTTATACGTTGCAGGTTGTTGCTGGGTTAAAACCTGTTGGGGCTGCAACAGTTTCAGGTGTCGTGGCAGCGGGTGCGCCCGTAGTGGGAGTTGTCAATATAAAGGGTGCCAATGGAGCAACAGCCTCGTCTCCTATCCAGGCAGACGGCAGTTACAGCATTGATGTAACCGGTCTCACTGTACCCTATATACTTTATGCTGAGGGAAGTGTTAACGAAAAGAGCATAACGATGTATTCTGCCGGAGTCGGCCCGGAAATCAACATTACACCTGTGACAGACTTTATCCTAAGGAATGCTCTGGCTGGCCAGGCGGAGACTGCTTGGGACAGTTGGAATACCACTCAGGTAGACCAAACTGTACTGGAGAATGCAGAGACCAAAGTCCAGGAGCAGCTTGCCCCTCTTCTCAATGCGGTGGGCGTACCTGCTGATGTGGACCTGATAACAACTCCTTTCAATGCTGACAATACAGGCATGGATATGGTTCTGGAAGCCCTTGATATTGGCTATGACGGCAATGTGGCAACCCTTACAAATGAGTTCACCGGCTCAAGCTATACAGACGACATTACCAACTCCATAGACGGCGACGGTCTCCCAGCTTCTGACAAGGCTGACACGCAGTTAGTCCTGACAGATAATGTCCATGGATAGCCAGGCTTTGTCAACATTACATAGTAGCCTTTTTCATCCTGTTCAACAATAACACGCAAATTCATAGGGCTTCCATGTATCAACTTGAGATTTACAACTGAGAATACCCTTTGAGCGATATAACCTTTTCGACGCCACTATTTTTATGATTCTATTTTGTCAAAGGCAGATAAGTATGCTGATATTATATGGTTTTCCGGTGGGATAGATCCTCATGCACATCCAGAGATATTAAAAGCCTGAAACTGTCAACAAAAACCACGGCTGACTTTTCATTTACGGTTTACCAAATCGTTTGTACGTGGGGATAGTTCAATATTTTTTCATCTATTGTGACTAAAGGGACTCCCGATGAAATTGCGGTAGCAATTATTATGCGGTCTGCCGGATCGTTGTGGAGAGGTTGAGGCAAGTTCACCGATTTGACTGCAACAGAATTATCAACAGGTATGAATTTAACAAACGGCAGCATTTCTGACTTCGCTATCCAGTCGCTTAATTCCATCGTGAGTGTTAAACGTTTTCTTGCGACTAGAAGGGCAACCTCCCAGGCACTGATAGATGAGATCAATACAGCGTTCTCTTCCACGGCAGCATCCAAAGAGTCTTTTGCCCTTTTAGAAAGTAATTCCGGATTACTGACGAACCATACCCAGACATGAGTATCAAGAACAATCATTCTAAAGACTCCCAATCATCTAACCCTACAGGAGCAGTTGGATCTTCGTACTTGATCACGGAATTGCGAAGTGCCTTTAGGCACTCGGCACGATCTTCGGTATATGGTACGATTTTTAAGACGGGTTTACCCCGGTCACTGATAATTAATACCCTTCCTGTTTGTTCCACTTGGCGAAAATAGTGCAAAGCGCGAGGCTTGAATTTTGATTTAGGTATTACATTCTCCATATCAAAGGCTCCTTTTCTAAATTTGCAAAAATGACATGGTCATAATACCATGGTCACTTTAAAAGTCAAGCCGAAATATTAGCCAGGCTTCATCCTTGGGGTCGGACCAGGCTAACATATTGATATGGTAGGGAAACCGTCGTTAAAAGAGGCGTTTTTTTGCCCTTGCCACAAGAAGGAATTCTTGCTGAAATTTGCAAGAGACCGGCAGCAGTGGTTGAGATGGCTGTTTGAAGCAAAGAGAGGAGTCATTAAGGCAGAAGGCCTATGAACTCAAAGAGGAATTGTCACCTTACAGCCGCAATTTTGATGGCAAAAAGGGAGTTCTAAGGACTCAGCTATTTTTGGCACATTGTTGATGATAATTCCGGCATGATAGAGTTGTCCGACCGAAAGCGCCTATTACCCTCTTAGGAAATTGGTAACCGTTCACCGCAGAGACGCCCCAGAGGAATAAGCTACGCATTCCACGGGGTAGGCAGAGGGCACGGAGAGTTTGCTATTTTTGTTTTGTTCTTACCCCAGAGGAATAAGCTGCGCATTCCACAGGGCGGGGACGGCACAAAACAAAAAGACTCGGCCCTGCGGGGCTTATAGGCTTATGAAACTTCTGCTCCTGAATCGGCTTCAGGCCTCCTGGAGGCACGAGGGATTTTTCCGTTAAACCTGAAAGCAATGAACTACCCCGCGGCAAGCCGCGGGGTATCAAAATAAGTGTTTTATCTTTTCTATCGCGGCAAGCTGCGGGGAACTAAACCCTACAGATTTCGCATCGCCCTTCAAGTGATTAGAGTAATCCGTGTAACCTGCCCGCTCGTGCCTCGCAGTGGCAGGCGGGTCTGCGAAATCTGTGGATTAACTGGGGTGCCTGGAACGAGCGTAGCGAGTGGCCGGTGAATATATGCCCACTACCAGCATCATAACCGCTAAAGCCCGGTAGATTGGATTGAGAGAATGAAACAAAACCGAATGCGCGGGGGGTATTTGCAAAAACCTTATGCGGCTGCTGTATCTAAGATATGAAAAATTCCAGACACTGTCTGGAAAATTGTCATGGTCCCATAACCCTATGAATGGGCCGGGTAGGTTGGGTTGAATGAAATGAAACCCAACGAATATCAATGTGTAAAATATACTCGGTAATGTTGGGTTGAGCGCAGGCTTCACTACGTGTCGCTATCGCTCTACCCAACCTACGAACTACCGAACCGAACAAGAATGGTAATGGGCACAGCCCACCCTACAATTCTCGTTACAGATAACGAATGACAAGTGGCCAATAACCAATGACGATTGATCCATTGAAAGTGAACTAAAGTGTCTAAAGTGCCTGAAGCCCGCCCTGCCCGCCCTGGCGCGACACGCTCGCGAGAGGCTATCACGCTCCTCAACCCGGTCTGGGCCAGGGGTGCGACATGTATGCAACACAATGCAGCGGTCTAATATTTCAAGATTTGGGTGTTGTTATATTTAGCATTTCAAAGATGTGCATGCCAGGGGGTTCATCCAACACAGGAATCGTAGTCAACGGCCATTTTTCAGCATTTTGAAGAATGGT
>JAQYWL010000543.1 GCA_030145035.1 Desulfobacteria bacterium
ACTATGAGGATGAGCAACTGGTGCTTTCCACCATTCATTCCGCCAAAGGACTTGAGTGGCATACGGTCTTTATCATATGGGTGTTGGAGGGACGCTTCCCGGTGACCTATGCGGCACGAAGTGATGAAGAAATGGAGGAAGAGCTTCGTCTTATGTATGTAGCGTCTACGCGGGCAAAAGAGAATCTCTACTTTACCTATCCGCTCAACATATACGACCGTGGTACTGGGATGGTCTTTTCCAGGCCCTCCCGATTTATTGAAGGTATCTCCAAGGATATCCTTGAACCATGGTCTTTGGTGAACGATCATGAACACGAAGATCCCCAATGGTAGCGTGTTAAAATCCGAAATCCGAATATCGAAATCCGAAACAAATCCGAAATTCAAATGTCCAAATGTTCAAAACTCTATTTTGGGCTGTGTGCTATTATTGAGCCATTCGAGTTTGTTTTGAATTTTATATTTTGGTTATTTGATATTGTTTTGAATTTCGTGCTTCGAATTTCGAATTTTCCCTGTTGTTTCTGTGGAATTTAGTTTCTCAAAACCCATAGCATTGCAATCATTAGTCCATGATCCCCATTCGAGATACCATCCGGTCAGAAACTTATCCTATAGTCAACAGCCTCATCATCGCGGTCAACGTCCTGGTTTTTTTTATAGAGTTGTCTCAACGGCAAAGACTCAATGAGTTCATCTATATTTACGGGCTTGTCCCAGCCCGTTATGCCGTTCCCCAGATTTCAGCCTACTTCACCACGGGCCAGCAGGTGACTTCTTTTCTCACGTTTATGTTCTTGCACGGCGGGTTTTTGCACCTGATAGGCAATATGTGGTCCCTTTATATCTTTGGTGACAACGTGGAGGATCGGCTTGGGCACTCCCGCTACCTTGTCTTTTATCTGCTTTGTGGATTGGCCTCAGGAATGTCACATCTCGTGATTAACTGGCATTCCAAGATACCAACTATTGGTGCCAGTGGGGCCATTGCAGGGGTCATGGGAGCCTACTTCCTCCTCTATCCCAGAGCAAAGGTATTGACCCTGGTGCCTATCTTTTTCTTTTTTCATTTTTTTGAGCTTCCTGCATTCCTTTTTCTGGGGATCTGGTTCTTGTTTCAGTTTCTGAGCGCGGCAGGGGCCTCTGCTCAGGCCGGAGGCATTGCCTGGTGGGCCCATATCGGGGGGTTTGTGTTCGGCATCATCTTTTTGAAACTCTTTCAGATGCTCCCGACCTCCAGTGTAAGCAGAAAGGCCCGGGAACTGACCAGAAAACGGAGGTCCCCGCGTTTGCAGGTGATTCGTCCTGCCGGGTTTGGGAAAGACCCGGATCTCCATAGCCCCATTTCCATAACAGAACGCGAGGCCCTCTTTGGGTCACGCAAACTCGTCAACATCCCCGAGGGTTTTAAAAAAAGGACCTTCTTCTTGACCATACCCCCGGGTATCTCAGAGGGCAACACTCTTCGCCTGAAGGGGATGGGACGGCGGACGGCAGAAGGTTTGCGAGGGGACCTTTATCTCAAGGTACAGATAAGGGGGTAGAGGGGCAATGCGGAATGCGGAGTGCCTGCCCGCCATTGCCAGGCGGGCGGAATCTGTGGATACAAGTTATAAAATCACTCCATGATTTTATATAACCCGGCTTCGCCGCTCGAAAAAAAGGAAATTCTTATACTATCAAATGTGTCGGTAGAGGGCTTGCCTATTTGGCCGGGAGCTGATATTGAGAATCGGGAACGGAAATTGAAGATTGAATATTGTTTTCTATTGTCAATCATCAATCGACAATCGACAAAGGAGGGGCAGATGAGTCCGAGAACATTGGAAACCTTGCTGGGTGAACTTGAAGGTTCGGTGACTGTGGCAGATGATGGAAAGGTGACGGTTACGGATGAAGAGAAGCTACGCGGTGTACCCGTAGACACCCTGGCCAAGAGAGCGGTGTTCGGCGACACCGGGCAGCAGGCTTCTGCTAGGTGGCTCCTGTGGGAGTTGGGACAGGTACTGGCCATTTATCCGGCATCGATACATGAACTTTATGTGGCACGGGGCCGCGGTGACGTTCCCCTCAATTTTACGGTGCCTGCCATCAATCTGCGCGCAATGGCCTATGACAGTGCCCGGGCTGTCTTCAGGGCCGCACTTCCCCGCCGGGTGGGGGCCCTGATCTTTGAGATTGCTCGTTCTGAGATCGGCTACACCGACCAGCGACCGGCCGAATACCTCAGTGTGGTGATGGCAGCGGCCATCAAAGAAGGATACCGGGGGCCTCTCTTTGTCCAGGGGGACCACTTTCAGGTCAATACGAAAAAGTTCAAGACCGATCCGGATGCTGAGCTTCAAGCCGTGTCCGATCTTGCAGACGAAGCCATAAGGGCTGGTTTCTACAATATTGATATCGATACGTCTACTCTGGTGGATCTAAGCTATCCCACAGTAGACGAGCAGCAGCGAAAAAACTACGAGGTGTGTGCCGGGCTGACGAACTTTATTCGGGAGCGAGAACCGAAGGGGATTACCATCTCTGTCGGGGGCGAAATCGGCGAGATTGGCGAAAAGAACAGTGATGAAACCGAATTGCGTGCCTACATGGACGGTTACAACAGAACCCTCCCTAAAGGGATGGTTGGGCTTTCTAAGATCAGCATCCAGACCGGGACTTCCCATGGCGGTGTCCCCCTGCCTGATGGTACTCTTGCCCAGGTGAAGATCGATTTCAATGTGATCAAGGAATTGTCAAGAGTGGCCCGTGAAGCTTATGGCATGGGCGGGGCAGTCCAGCACGGGGCGTCTACGCTGCCGGACGAGGCATTCAATCAGTTTGTGCAAAACGAGGCAACTGAGGTGCATCTGGCCACGGGGTTTCAGAATATCGTATATGAGATGCTCCCCGACGAACTTCGCCAACGCATCTACGATCGCATCAAAACTGCCCATGCCAAAGAACACAAGGAGGGCCAGACAGAAGAGCAATTTATATATAAGACTCGCAAGAAGGGTCTTGGTCCCTTTAAAGAAGACCTCTGGGGGTTGGCAGAAGATGTGCGAGGTGCCATTCGAACCAGCCTGGAAGAAAAATTCGGTTTCCTGTTCGACCAGCTCAATGTGGGGGATACCATGGAGCTGGCCAGTCGCTATGCACCGCACATAGAAATCCACAAGGGCCCGGAAGACTTCGGAACTACAGTGAGCCCAGCGGAAGGCACCTCGGAATTGGCGGATTAGCCTCCGGCTGTTTGAGGAGCGGCCGTCTGCGCGGCCTTGAGGAGTGCTGCGCTTGGAGGTCGGAGGCAGAACATTTGCTTGCTTTTGCCTCAAGTGAAACGCTCCTCGAGCGAAGCGGTCCTCCGACCTCAAACTTTTGAGCTATGCGCTATGCTCTATGCGCTATGCGGATCGGAGCGACAAATTTAGGCACTTTAGCTCACTTTCATTGACCATTGACCATTGACCATTGACTATCATTGC
The DNA here is from genome assembly GCA_030145035.1 of Desulfobacteria bacterium. Taxonomy (GTDB): domain Bacteria; phylum Desulfobacterota; class Desulfobacteria; order Desulfobacterales. Next base: position 3,473 of record JAQYWL010000543.1, read on the forward strand.
CGCAAGTGCCTGTCTTATGGGGTATTGCTGCCGCTATGATGGCAGAACGAGCCCCAGTGAAACCCTGCTGAACCGGGCTGCCAAGGAAGCCGTGGTCCCCATATGCCCGGAGGAACTCGGAGGGCTTTCGACCCCGAGAACTCCTTGTGATCTCCGTGGTGGCAACGGCTTCGATGTGCTGGAGGGCCGCGCCGGGGTCGTAGACCGTGAGGGCAACGATGTGACCCGGGCCTTTCTGAGAGGCGCTTTTGCAGCCCTGAAACGGATCAGGGAAAACAACATTCAATTCTGCTTTCTAAAGGACAAAAGCCCTTCGTGAGGTATTGGGAGTCGATCAGGGGATCGGCGACCTATTGGGGTGACAGCAGCACTCTTTATTCGGGAAGGGATCGAAGTAGAAGAAGTGATAGCTACAGCAATAGATAAGGCTTGTAAACAGAGTCAAGATCCTACGTGAAACCTGCTCGCGCTCTTGGGACGGTCATGAAATTATAAACTGCTCTATGAAGAAAACTACGAAAGTTATAATTTCATGGCCGTCCCCTATATTCCGCCTATATTCCCCCTAATTTCATGGCCGTCCCCTCCTGCTCCCTGATATCTCCTTGTCTTCCAATGTCTCGCCCAAATGTCAATATTTCACAGACTTTATTTCCTTTGGAAATTCTACAACGCTCAATTGCTCGAGCTGTGATGTGACGTAAGAACCCAGGTGCCCGCCCGCCTGCCATCGCCTGCTTGTCATCGCCCGAAAATCGCACGCAGTCATGGCAACCTGCCCGCCATTGCCACGCATGCCGGCATTGAACCCACCACATGTACCTGGCGATGGCAGGCGGGTGGCGGGCAGGCCTGAGCTCGCGACCCGCCTGCCACTGCGAGGCACGAGCGGGCGGGTGGCGGGCAGGCCTCTATCTTCGACACAACTTGCCAACATGAACCGGCTCTAAAAGGATTACTTAGAAACTGTAAAACTAAAGGGCGCACCCAAACTTTCTTATTTAGTTATGAACGTCCCTGTTGTCCTTATAGCCCCAAAATTGAGCCCGTTTTTGAAACCAATCTGAATCATATTGACCGGTTACCGCGGCCCGACCCCAAGCACACACAAGCACACAAGCTTATCAGAGTATTAGGAGTTAAGTGCATAGGCATATTTAGTTATTTAAGGACGTTCCCATCTTCGCACTTTCACGCTCAATTAGTGCAAACAGGTACTCCGAATTTGCGTCCATTCGCGGTGACGGTCCAAAGCACGTTCTGCACGAACGTCCCCTCCTCGTCCTCGTCCCTAAATACAGTATTTCTTTTCATGAAATACGGTGTTCACCCTATTGATGTTGGACACCGTTAGTGGGATTATTTCCAACGCAAAAGAGGGGTTATCGTTATCGGTTCAGAGGAGCCGACAAAGAGGCATTTTTGGTAAAAATGTGATTGTCTATGACACCGATGAACGGAAGGCTCACGTCTCAGTCCTCAATCCCATGTCAGCTTTAGGGATGATTGGCAAGGAGGTTTAAGATGGAAGGGGAAAGGATTTCTTATCACAAGTCAGTCTTAAGATTGTATGACCGGATTAAGAACGACAACATGACGAATATCTGGGATCGGTACGAGGCCCAGGGATTGGGCAAAGATCCTGATAAGCGATGTCCTTTCTGTATGGGAGGTGTACGATGTGATCTCTGTTCCAATGGGCCTTGTCGCGCAGACGCAGAAAAAGACAAGAGAGGGGTTTGCGGCATTACGGCCGATGGGATGGCCATGCGAATGACGGTTCTTAGAAACATAATGGGCGCCGCTACGTACCATTACCACACAGAACAGACTATCAAGACGCTTCGAGCCACGGCAGACGGGCAAACTCCGTTCAAGATCCAGGAACCCGAAAAATTAAAAACTTTTTCCGAACGGCTTGGTTTAGATGTCTCAGACTCGGTTAACGAGATCGCCCTTCGCTTGTGTGACTTTGCCGAAACGGATTTCAACAGGAAGGCTGACGAACCTAGCCATATTGTTGAGAGATTGGCCACTGACGAACGAAAGGAAGTGTGGAACAAACTGAATATCTTTCCTGGCGGTATTTACGGTGAAATGATGCGGGCTACGAGTTCATGCCTGACAAATGTGGACGGCTACTATGTCAGTCTTGCCCTAAAAGCCATGCGCCTTGCAGTGGCCATGGCCTACCAGAGCCAGATCGTAAATGAATATTGCCAGGATATCCTCTTTGGGATTCCGAGGCCACATCCGATGAGGGTGGATCTGGGTGTTCTTGACCCGGACTATGTAAACGTGCTGCCAAATGGTCATGAGCCCTTTCTCGGCTTTGCCATGGTTCAGTTGGGTCGTGAACGCAAATGGCAAGAAAAAGCAAAGGCTTCCGGGGCCAAAGGTTTGCGCATCATAGCAAACATAGAAGCAGGACAGGAGATGATCCAAAGATGGGAGATGGATGAGGCGTTTTATGGTTTCACGGGAAATTGGATCATGCAAGAAGCCATTCTTGCAAGTGGCTGTGTAGACCTATTTGCATGTGACATGAATTGTTCTATGCCCGTTGACCCAACATATGCACAAAAGTACAAATTTAGACTTGTTCCAGTGAGTGATCTTGTTGCCTTTGAAGGAATTACGGATCGGGTAAACTATGTTCCCCAAAAGGCTGAGCAACAGGCATCTGAGCTCTTAGAGATGGCCATCGATAACTTCAAGGACAGACGGTCATCGGTGGAACCAGTAACCCAATTACCTGTGAAAGAAGCCGTGGTGGGGTTTTCGACGGAAAGTATATTGGATGCCCTTGGAGGTACGCTGGCCCCACTTCTTGCCGCCATTAAGAATGGGGTCATTCGGGGAATAGCGGGTTTTGTATCATGCACAACACTCAGAGACTGCGGCCAAGATGTTCACAGCGTCGCAGTGGCAAAAGAATTGATCAAACGTGATATCTTGGTTCTTTCCATGGGATGCGGAAATGCTGCCTTGCAAGTTGCAGGCCTCTGCAGCCCTGAAGCCAGGGAATATGCAGGCTCAGGACTCAAAAGCCTGTGCGAGAGTCTCAATGTCCCCCCTGTTCTGAGCTATGGAACCTGCACGGATACAGGCCGGATTGCCGATCTGCTTGCCGCTGTATCCAAGGCCTTGGGCGACGTACCGATTCCGGATCTTCCCGTGGTTGCTGCAGCGCCTGAATACATGGAGCAAAAAGCAACCATCGATGCGATATTCGCCTTAGCTTTAGGGCTCTACACCTATGTCAATCCCGTTCCGACTGTGACCGGAGCGCCTAACCTGGTCAGGCTCTTGACCCAAGACTGCCCCGAGGTAACAGGTGGGATATTGAACGTAGATACGGACCCTGTTAAGGCAGTGGAAGCCATGCTGGCTCACATAGAAGGGAAAAGAGAGAGGCTTGGCATATAACCATAGCATCTGCCTATTTCTTGCCCCAGAGGGTGTTACAAGAACTTGACATAAATGTTGAGAATGTCCCTAATACACGCCTAAGGCTTGAAAATTCCAATGGCGGGAATCAGCGGGGGAGATAAGCCGCGCCGTTGAGCTTTGAAGTGGAAGGAGTAAGAATGCGATGAATAGTAACGTTTTCCGTTTATCGTCCTCACATGGTCACCCCGTTCTATCGCTCATTAATTTATTGGGCATAGCGGCAATGTTGATGCTGTTCTCTGCAAGTTGCGCGACCGTCGGTCGCGACTTTCCCGTTTCCCAAGTCTCTGACATTCGAATAGGAAACACCACCCAGGATGAGATACGCACGATGTTCGGGTCTCCATGGCGAGTTGGAATTGAAGACGGCCAGCGGACGTGGACTTACGGTAAGTATTGCTACAGGCTGTTTGGTGAGGCGAGCACCCAGGATTTAGTAATTCGATTCGATGAGCGCAACGTCGTCGTTTCTTACACATTCAACACGACCGCGCACCAAGAGTGAGTTGGGGCGTATACAGTCTGTGCAAGCAAATTGCTATGAGGCCCTGTAACGAGTCACCGTAGAGGGGCCGGCAAGAAAGACATTTCGGGACGTCATTGACTATATTCAACCGCAAAAGCGCTCGCTAACCCCATAGCGCCGTCGCCATCCGCCGTCGCCATCCGCCGTCGCCATCCGCCGTCG
>JAQYWL010000433.1 GCA_030145035.1 Desulfobacteria bacterium
AGTTTTCCCGCGACTTCAAGGAGACCGGCAAGTAACTTTTCGATCGATTCCTCCTCGTTATAAACGGGGACGACAATGCTTAGGTATACGGACATGTTGATCGTAAGTTGTTTTGGTTGCGAGTTTCGGGTTGTTTTATTTCAGTGAGTTTGAATTAGACAGCCCCAGTTAAATAGCAAACTCATTTCACCCCAGTACGATCATTCAGACCTACAGGGCAGGCCCCAGTACGATCATTCAGACCTACCCTGATACGGTCATTCCCTGGCCCAGACCGGGTTTGCCTCCCTAAGAGATTGTTGGGGTCGTGTCGCACCAGGGCAGGCTTCCCTACAGGGCACGCGGGGCAGTCATAGCTGACAGCGTTCGAGACGTTCAAGCCGTTCGAATTGTTCGATCGCTTCGCTTGTTCGAATTGTTCGATCGCTTCGCTTGTTCGAGACGTTCGAGTTGTTCGAATTGTTCAAGGTGGCTAGATCGAGAAAACTGTTCCCTCGTTTTTGCGATTTGAACGAGTTTGCGTAATGCAAACGGTTGAACAACTTGAACGCTTTGAACATTACTCTGATACGATTCGAACGAGTTCGCCTTGGGTGAACGGTCGAACGATTTGAACAAGTCGAACATATTTGTAAATTCGGGACAGGCTCCGCCCCCTTCAGTTCCCAGGGGGTACCTGCGATAACTAGGTGAATCTATTGCCGTTTTATTCCAACAAACTTGGTTGTCTAATACGTTCGATCGCTTTGCTTGTTCAAAGCCTTCAACGGGTCGGTTCTCTCGCCCGCTTCCTTTGGTCGCTCGAGTCCACAGAGATCCCTGAGATGTCAATTTCTTGGCCTGATTTTTTGAGAGGGAAAAATCACGCCAAACGATCAGCCCGCCGCAGGCGGGGTACCTACGACTGGAGCAAGTACGCCTGGTACAGAAAACAATGGGAACCCCCACGCGTAGCGCTGCAGCTTGAGCTGAATCCTCCTCCCCGCCCTGTGGAATGCGCAGCCTATTCCTCCGGGGTCAAGGATTCGGCTCAAAAACTCTGAGCCTGCGATCTCTGTGAGAGATAAAAAAACCGATTTTAGTTTGAACAGCTTGAACATCTTACTACCTCGCGCCGGTTTGGAGCAGCACAATCTTGGCTGTTCTGAATGTGATTATCAGGTCCATAACCAAAGACATGTTCTTAACATAGAACAGGTCATGCTTCAATTTTTCCAGGGCGTCTTCGACCGAGGCACATCTTTTTTGAAGATACGCAAAATCATGTTAATTGCCTATAGCGCTGAATTCCTCTCGCCCGCTTCCTTTGGTCGCTCGAGCTCGCTGGTGATTTCTTGTCTCTCACCCCAGTACGATGGTCCCCACCTACGGGGCAGGCAGAGCCCGCAGAGATCACAGAGGAATCAATTCTTTCCATTTGCCGCTGAGACCCCAGAGGAATAGGCTACGCATTCCACAGGGCAGGCGGCGGCAAATGAAAACCACTCATCCGCCTGCGGCGGAAAGTTTGTTGCCGGGTTAATACCAATATCGAGCCGTGACATGCGCATCTGCTACATTGAACATCTCCCGCTGAAGCGGGATGGCAGTTTTAGCTGATTTGCCACCTCAGCAAATCAGCTAAAAAAACTCTGTGCCCCTGTGAGCTCTGTGAGAGCCAAAAGTACCCCGTTATCCTTATCTTTTCCTCGGCGATTCCTGGTACTGGGCTTCAATGCCGTATTCTTTGATCTTGTTGAGCAGGGCCTTGTAGCTAACTTTGAGCAGAGCCGCTGCTTTTTTGCGGTTCCAGTGGGTATAGAAAAGGACGTCCACAATGGCCTCAGTCTCAGCCTTACGGGCTGCTTCTTTGCACACCTCTTTCAGCGAGCGCCTGGTTACAGACCCGGAGGCAGCAGTGCTACCGAGCCGCCTTGCCCTACGACCATTCAGAAAAACGCCTGAAGGACCGTTATTGCCCATGTTTTCATAGAAGTCCTCTCTATCCCCGAGTACAGTGATACCCTGAATGAAGTTCTGCAGTTCACGCACGTTTCCAGGCCAGGAATATTGGTAAAGCTGCTTCCTGATCCGTTCATTTGTCAGTGTGTGGTCTCTCCCGTAGCGCTCTGCATATATTTTCAGAAAGTGCTGGCACAGGAGACCAATGTCTTCCTTGCGCTCTCTGAGAGGCGGCATGTGAATGGACACCACGTTGAGGCGGTAATAGAGGTCCGACCTGAACCGGCCCTCATAGACCATTTCACCCAGATTGGCGTTGGTGGCTGCAAGGATCCGGGTATCGGTTTTTGTGTCGGTGATGCTGCCCAACGACGAAAATTCGTTGTCCTGCAGAACTTGAAGGAGTTTGGCCTGCATAGGCATGGGTATTTCGCTGATCTCGTCTAAAAGGATGGTGCCTGAGTCAGCAAGTTCGAACTTTCCGGGCATTTTTTGAAAAGCACCTGTGAAGGCCCCCTTTTCAAAGCCGAACAGTTCACTCTCAAGGAGGTTGGTCGGCAGAGCCGCACTGTTGACCTTGATGAAGGGTTTGTCTGCCCGAGGCGAAAGCTTGTGGATGGCGCGCGCCACCAGTTCTTTGCCTGTACCGCTTTCACCGCTGATGAGAATGGTCACATCGGATTTGCTCACGCGGACAATATTCCTCTTAATCTGGATCATGGCCGGGGCCTGCCCAACAAGGGTATTGTCCAGTTCTTTGTAATCCGGATTCCGAGATTCTTCCACAAGTAATAAAATCACTCCATGATTTTATATAAGATAATCACGCGTAGCAGTGGAGTCGTCAACGATGAGTATCTTGATTGATTCCCTACCGGCCCACCTTCATTGCGTCTAGGAAGTTCTGGTGATGTATACGATGCCATTAACGGTTCTCTCGCCCGCTCCCTTCGGTCGCTTGAGCCCACAGAGAGCGCAGAGATTATAGTCTTTTGTTCTTCGCTGACCCCAGAGGAATAAGCTGCGCATTCCACGGGGCAGGGACGGCGAAAAACAAAAACACGCATCCGCCTGCGGCGGAAGTTTTGTTATCTGGTTTGTAGCAACATTTAGCCGTGACGTAAGCATTCGCTATATTAAATCCTTCCCGCTGGAGCGGGATGGCTGTTTGGGCAGATTTCCCCTCTCAGGAAATCTGCTCAAAAACTCTGAGTCTCCGCGGGCTCTGTGAGAGATTCTTGTGGGAAGATTAGCTTTTTGCACAAAGCAAAGTTGATGCCAGAGAAAAAGGGTGGGCCTTGCACGTTGCCCCATCAAGGGACGGAGAGGATAGTTGACGGGATGGAAGTTGGTCCAGAAAGCAGACTGGGCAACAGGATGGGAAAGTGTGGCCAATGGTCATACAATAAGAATGGGGATTCCATTCCACCCGGAAATTGATTTTTCCGAGATAGAAATCCTCCAAAAAAGGGTAAAACAATTTCCTATTTTGGGAAATAAATTTCCCATTAATGGGAAACAAAATACCACTTTTGGTCAGAACTTAGCTTCACTTCGTTTCGCAATTGGTCGAGTAAAAGAAGTTGAAACGAGTATCCATCACTCCATCACTCCAATACTCCAATACCGACTACCCATCAAATATGAAGAGGATACAAGCTAGTTCGTGACAGTTCCTTACAGGCTCTCAAGAACCGTCCCTGTCTTTGAGGTGTCATAGCCACCCAACTGGCGCACGAGTTCTTTGAATGGCTGTGATCGAATAACCTCCAGCATCAGTTGGATTTTTTCATCCTCAAAAAATTCTTCAGGAATGACAAGGTCGTATTCCTCAGTAACAATCGGGACAAAATCGAGATTCAGAGCCCTGGCTGCCGCGTAGATGCCAAGCCCCATATCTGCCGCACCGCTAAGCACATTCACTGCCACAGACATATGGGTAAATTCTTCCTGGTCATATCCCTTGATGTGTTCCGGCGTTACGTCAAGTTTCGCCAACTCGTACTCCAGGAGAATCCGGGTCCCTGATCCTGCCTGTCTATTGATAAAGGTAATATCGTCTCTTGCCAGATCTTCGATCCCTGTGATCCCTTTGGGGTTACCGCGAAGCACGATCAGGCCCTGCTGGCGATAGACCAGGTTGACCAGCTTTACCCTGAGGTCAGGAAGGTAACGTTTGATATAGGAGATATTGTAGGTACCCGTGTCCGTATCAAGGAGATGCGAGCCTGCTGCATGACAGTATCCGTTTCTGAGAGCGATCAGGCCTCCCAGGCTCCCCACGTTGCTTGAAGACAGGCTGAAACGAAAATCCCGCACCCTCATCTGATTCGCCAGGATATCGAGGGTGTTGTCGTGGCTTCCAACCACCACCACGGTGTTTTCAATTTCCGCAAGATCCTTCAACAGCTCAGCCTCCACCGGCTCACCTGCCTTGACCCCCTCCACGTGATTGGGAATCCGAATAATCCCGTCGGCCTCGGTCAGGGTGGTCACAGAGCCTGCGCCCCTCGGAAGAGACGAGGCCACCACCGTATCTTTCACCCGGCCAAGTTTGACCCGGACGAATTCCTCAATACCTAATTTTGATGCCACCTTTCGAGCAGTTCTGACTCCTATCTTTGGCCGCATGGGCTCCCGTATGCCAAGCATTCTGCTGATGAGTGGCTGTGCGAACTTCTCAAACGCCATAATGGCCGAGACCGTATAACCTGGATTTCCAATTACCGGTTTACTGTCGATAATACCAAGCACAGTCGGCTTTCCGGGCATCATGGTAACCCCATGTATTAGGACCTCTCCAAGCTCAGCAATCACACTTGCAGTGTAATCCTCAGAGCCGGCAGAAGAGCCTGCACTGACAATGACAAGGTCGGCATCTCCGGCTGTAGCTTCACGCACTGCATTCAGGATCTCTTCGAAAATGTCGGGGACTATGGGGTGGCTCAGATATTCTCCGCCACAGGCCCTAATCAGGGCGCCCAGAACGGCTGAATTGCTTTCGATCACCCGGCCCGGGGGAGGGGTGCCGGATGTGAGATCCTGCTGGGATATGAGTTCTGAACCGGTTGGGATGATCAGCACGCGGGGCCTTTGTTTGACCTTAACATCGAAAACCCCTCCGTTTAGAAGGGCACCAATTTCATAAGGTGTGATCAAATGATTCTGGGGAACGATGAGTTCGGTGGCCACGATATCCTCGCCTACTTTTCTGACGTGTTGCCAGGGGTAGGCAGCCGACTCGATCCGGACGGTTTCCTCATTCACGACCACGACATGTTCGATCATAACGACCGCGTCTGCCCCCTCGGGCATAATCTGACCCGTATTAATAAAAGTAGCATCCTTTCCTATTCGGAGCTGCTTTGGCCGATCTACAGTGGTGCCAAATGTGGTCTCCGCACGCACGGCAATTCCATCCATGGCCGCTGCATGGTAACTGGGGGAAGAAAATCTGGCAAATACCGGCTCTGCCGTGACCCGGCCGGCCGCCTCTTGAGCGGGAATGCTTTCCGGCCGGAGATATTGGTCAAAAGAAAACCTATCAAAGAAAATCGCCTGGGCCTCCTCCAGGGATTTCATTTGCAGATAGATATGTCTGCTGGTATTCATTGGGCGCTAAATTGACGTTTTGGAATTTCTACAACTCAATGAAATCATATTTTTTATGGTAACCTGATTATGTCATTCACAGGGAGTGATGGAGTACTGGAGTACTGGGTAGCAAAAGTGGACAAAACCGTCTTTTTAGTCCTCTAAAACCATCACTCCAATACTCCACTGCTCCAGTACTCCCTGGCCCAGACATGGCTAATAGGCTATGTGTTTATATATTGATGTGAGCGCCAGGGCAGGCCAATTGGGACGGAGCCCCGAAGTTCTTAACATAAATGGGCGCCTCTGTTCATGTGGGGCTTGACAGGACAGCCGAACCCCTATTAGTATGTGTCGGAATTGCTACGACTTGTTGAACATGGAGTAGTGGAGCATTGGATATTGAAAGCGGTGTAAGGCTGAATACGCAAGGCTCAAGACAAGATGCTTTTCCCTGTTCGCCTTGTGCGCTGGCCATTGCGCCAACTGCATTTAATCCATCACTCCAGTACTCCATTGCTCCAATACTCCAATACTCCAATTGTGAGCGAAGCGAACTAACTTGCTTCATACCAAAAGCTCATACAACTTACCAGAGGATTTTGTGGACTATGGAATACGGTAGGGTGGTGATCTTTGATTGCGACGGCGTAATGTTTGACTCAAGGAAGGCCAATGAGGCCTACTACAACCACATTCTGACTCACTTCGGAAGACCTCGGATGAACAATGCGCAGTGTGACTATGTGCACATGCACACGGCAGAGCGATCTGTATTATACTTGTTCAGGAACGATCCAGAGTTGAAAGATGCCCTTGCCTACTGGCGCCGTATGAGCTATTTACCATTTATCCCTGTGATGGAGATGGAACCATATCTGAAAGCCTTCCTGGAATACCTGCGTCCGGCTTATAAAACCGCCATATCCACCAACCGGTCCGACACCATGGGACCTGTGTTAGCGGACCACGGACTGGAAGGATACTTTGACATAGTGGTTTCGTGCCTGGACGTGAAACATCCCAAGCCCGATCCAGAGTCGCTCATCAAGATACTGGATCATTTTGGACTATCCCCAAGGGAAGCCATCTACATCGGGGACTCAGAGATCGATGAATCGGCCGCCGAGGCCGCCGGAATTCCGTTAGTAGCATACAAGAACCCGGTGCTTTCAGCCGCCTACCATGTGACACACTTCAAAGAAATAGAAGATCTTTTGAAAAAGAATTTAGGAATTTAGGAATTTAGGAATTTAGGAATTCCGACACATGAATCCTCCAATTCCTAAATTCCTAAATTCCCGAATTCCTCAATTGGTACTATTCGTCTTTTGCATAAAGAACAGCCAGGATGACGGTTTCCTTGTCACCATGGCACCGGACCAGATGGGGGAGTAACGCAACAAACCCAATAAACACAAATACGAAATATTATGTTACGGCTTTCAGAAAGGCTTCTATCCCCTTCATTCCATCCACATTATAAACCTCATGTTCATAAGTGTCAGGGATAATCTTGCGAAGTAATCCGGTTAACACCCTCTTGGGACCAACTTCGGCGAAAACCTCAATTTCGTCTTCTTGCATCCTGCACACCGAATCATACCACCGAACCGGGCTGCACAACTGCCTTGCCATGAGCTCCTTGATCTCGTTTGGATCTGATTCAGAAGCCGCAGTCACATTGAACAACACGGGCCGTTTTTGCGCGTTGAAGGGGATTTCTGCCAGAAAGGCTCTAAAGTCCTTTTCAGCCCCTCGGATCAATTCGCTGTGCCATGCCCCACTGACTCTCAGGGGAATCGCCCTGGCCCCTCGGGCTTTGGCCAGTTCAGAGGCGGATTCTACCACATCGGGGGCCCCTGTTATCACTATCTGCTCGGCGGTGTTGTGATTTGCCACGGCAACCACGCCCTTTTCCTGGGCCTCTTCAACGATCTCTCGCACTGCATCAATATTCAGGCCGATAATGGCATGCATGGCCCCCTTGTGTTTGGTGGCCTCCCGATGCATCAGGTGGCCCCGTTTGAACACCAGCCGGCATGTGTCCTCAGAGTTGACCACCCCGGCAGCCCGCAAGGCACTGTATTCTCCAAGGCTGTGACCGGCAGCGACGTCAGGCTCGATCCCCTCCTTTTCCAGGGCCACAAGACAGGCCAGGTTCACCGCTGTAACCGCAGGTTGCAGGTTCACTGTGAGGGTGAGCTCTTCCATCGGGCCCTTGAAACATAGTCGCGAGATGTGGTTTTTGGTCACCTCGTCAACCATATCAAAGATCTCGCGCACAAAATCATATTCCTGATAAAGGTCAAGCCCCATACCGACTACCTGGGAACCCTGTCCGGGAAAGAGAAAGGCTATCTTTTTCTTCAAGATCGACCTCCTTGTTTGTCATTCGTCATTCGTCATTCGTCGATGGAGCTTCGCTCCGCATAGCGCATGGCGCATGGCGTTTTTTGGCATTTTTCAAAATCGAACAAAAAGTAGTTTACATTTTGTTCGAAATGAAGGCCGGGTTTCAGTGTTCAGGTTTCAGGTTTCAGGTTTCAGGTTCTGCCCGTCTCACGCCTGACACCTGAAACCTGAAACCTGAATGCAACCAAAATGCCAGGAAAAAGTGTAAACTGACTCATGAAGGATGCCCGTTTTTTTTCTACGCTTTGCTCTATGCGCTATGCGCCATGCTATTCCCGATCAATCCTTCTCGTCCAGGTTAAACAGCCTCCGGGTAATGTCCACATGAAGAGACCTCTTATCCTCATGTTCGCTCTGCTTCAAAAAGAGTGTGGGGTCGTGCAGGATTTTCTTGACGAGGGCCTCTGTCAGCCGGTCAATCGCACCCCTGTCCTCTTCAGATGCCGATGCCAGGGAGGCAAAGGTTTTCTTGAGTTCTGCCTGCCGGATCTCCTCGATCTTTTCTCTGAGTGCAATGATCGTCGGCACGACATCAAGGGATTGGAACCATCTTCGAAACTGGACCACAGCCCCGTCCGCAATCCGTTGCCCCCTGCGTGCCTCGTGTCGCCGTTCCTCTATGTTTTCCTCAATGGCACTCTTGAGGTCATCGATGTCGTAGACATATACATTGGTGATCCGGTTGATCTCGGGATCTATATCCCGGGGCACTGCAATGTCAATAAGAAAGAGCGGTCGATTCTTCCGGGCGCGCATAACCCCTTTGAAATCACCATGCCTCAAGATGTAGTCAGGTGCCCCGGTGGAGCTGATGACGATGTCCACCTGTTTGAGATAGTCAGGAATCTCTTCGAATCGAATGGCCGTTCCTCTGAACCTCTCGGCAATTTCAAGGCCCCGTTCAAATGTGCGGTTGGCGACAAATATGGGACCGGCATGGTTAGTGACAAGGTGCTCCACTGCCAGTTCCGCCATCTCACCGGCACCAATAAGGAGCACCGCCTTTCGTTCCAGCTCACCAAAGATCTTGCGGCCCAATTCCACAGCCGCATAGCTGATGGAAACCGCATGGTCGCCAATGCCGGTCTCCGTTCGCACCCGTTTGGCGACCGAAAAGGACCGGTGCATAAGCCGATTCAGGATAACCCCGCAGGTTTTATGATTACAAGCCTCCCGGTAGGATTCTTTGATCTGCCCAAGAATTTGCGCCTCCCCTACCACCATGGAATCAAGGCTTGATGCCACGCGAAAGATATGGCGCACTGCCTCATCTCCATTATATACATAGAGGGCCTGCTCAAAGGTGCTCCGAGGTGTCTTCTTGAACTCGGCAAGGAAATCCTTAACCGTTTCCACGACTTTGGACACATCCTTTGTGGCCAGGAGAAACTCCACACGGTTGCATGTAGAAAAGAGAACAATCTCATCCACGCAGGGCTCCTGGCGCATGGTTTCCAGCACTTTAGGGGTGTCTTCACTGGCAAAGGCCAAGCGTTCCCGAACCTCCACCGGTGCTGTTTCGTGATTCAGACCGATTACTACGATCTCCCTCTTTTCCACCAGTTACCCCAAAAAACGTAAGAAAAATGTAAAAACGAGTATCACAAATCCCACAATGGTCATAATGGCGGCCCGCCTTCCTTGCCACCCCACGGCCAGGCGTTCATGGAGCAAGGCTGCAAATACCAGCCAGGTGATCCCTGCAAAAATCTCTTTAGGGTACCAGCTCCAGAATCGGCCATGCACCATCTGGGCATAAATAACGCCGGTAATAAGCCCAAAAGTCAGCATGGGAAATCCTGCAATAAGGCATGAATAACCCATGGAGTCAAGTAGCTTCAGGGATGGAAGTCTACGGAAGAAAAAGCCGCGCTTTTTATCCTTGATCGCCTTCTCTTGAATCAGGTACAGGATGCCCACCAGGAAGGCTACGGCAAAGGCGGCATTTCCCACAATGAGGGTGCCAACATGAAACGTCCGCCACAGGCCCTTAAAGAGCGGGTCTATTTCAACCGGCGGCCCCGGCAGGATGGAAGCAATGACCACGCACACGGTGGCCAGGGGTGCCACAAGGGCTCCCAGAACCATTAGATGAAATTTGATTTGAAGTATGAGAAAGACGCCGACAACGGCCCATCCAAACGTGGAAAGCGCTTCATGGAGGTTTTGAACCGGAACATGTCCGGCCTCAAAGCACTGAAGGGCGATGACTCCTGTGTGACACAGAAACCCCGCCCAAAGTAGGATACTTGCGACCCTGTACACGGGTCGCTTTTGAAACAGAACATAGCCCTGATAACCCAGCGAGCTTGCAATGTAACATACCATCGTCAAAGCAAACAAAACGCTCATCGCTAGTCCTCTTGATACAGATTCGGTAATTCAAGGATTGAGGAATTGAGGAATTTTGGGAATTTATGGCAATTCCCTAACCTGGACAAGCAGGTAAATCCGAAGCTCTAAATCCGAAATCCG
>JAQYWL010000095.1 GCA_030145035.1 Desulfobacteria bacterium
CCCAAATTCAAAACAAAGGATATCTTCTAAAGTTTCAAATAGATATTGCAGCGATGCCGGAAATGTTTTGGTCATTTGATATTCGGATTTTGAAATTGTTTCGGATTTCGATATTCGGATTTCGGATTTAAGCGTCTGTGCAATCCTTCTAATTTGACAACTTAGAATCTACTTTGACGTTGCCCTGGATTCTCCTCTTGCATTACGGAGCTTTTTATCTAAAAAATGATTGACGCATTGTTTTGGAGTTAATAATAAGCGGCATACCATAAACGCATTCGCCCTGTCCAGTTCGCCTCAAGGAGTCTAAATACTCGCCTGAAAGCCAAAGTATGAACATCGATATCATCGTTTTAGCCATTGCCGCCTTGGTCGGTCTTTACGTGGCAGCCAACATAGGCGCAAATGACCTTGCCAACGCCATGGGGACCTCAGTCGGCTCAGGGGCCATCACTCTCAAACGGGCTGTATGGATATCGATCATCGCCAATCTGCTTGGGGCCGTTCTTGCCGGCGGACATGTAACAAGTACCATCAGCAAAGGAATGATCGATCCGGCTTTACTGGCAAGCGAACCCAACAAATTGATGCTGGGCATGTTCGCCGCCCTGATCTCGGCTGGTCTTTGGGTGCATCTGGCCACATACTTTGGTCTACCTGTCTCCACCACTCACGCCATTGTAGGAGCGGTAGTGGGCTTTGGCATCATAAGCGTTGGCGCAGGCGCGGTTAGCTGGGGCAAGATCATTGCCGTTGCCATCTCTTGGGTTATTTCACCGGCTGCGGGTGCGCTGGTTGCTGGAAGCATTTTCTATTTTACTGAGAAAAAGATCATGTCGGTCAAGGAGCCCTACGCAGCTGCTGTGCACTACGCTCCGGCGTTGATCTTCCTTGTTGCCTTAGTGCTCATCCTCTCCTTCATATTCAAGGGATTAAAGAACCTCCACCTCGAGATTGGTTTTTTCTATACGGTGCTGCTGACAATGCCTCTTGCGGCCCTGGTCGGCCTGTTTGGGCGCAGGTGGGTACGCTGGCAGGTCCAGCTTAAATGCGATATGCGCCCCGGACAACAGGGGAATTCCCCTGTGGAATGTGTCTTTGCCCAGCTCCAGGTACTCACGGCCTGTTATGTCGCCTTTGCCCACGGGGCCAATGATGTGGCCAATGCCATCGGCCCTATTGCCGCCATCTTTTCCGTGGTCAAAACCAAGTCCGTGGCCCTACAGGTAGATGTCCCTTTGTGGATGCTTGTAGCAGGTGGCATTGCCGTGGGCGGGGGGCTAATTGCGTTTGGCACGCGAGTCATGGAGACCATCGGAAAAGACATTACAGAGATGACCCCGATCCGGGGCTTTTGTGCCCAATTCGGGGCGGCCACGACTATCCTGATCTGCTCCCGTCTCGGCATGCCGGTATCAACCACCCATGTGCTGGTGGGCGCCGTGGTGGGGGTGGGGCTCATGCGGGGCATGGGCACGCTCGACCTGCGTATTCTCAAGAACATCGGCCTTTCGTGGATCGTGACCCTTCCGTTCACGATGGTCCTGGCCATGGTTTTGTATAAACTTTTCACACTCTTTTTGCTATAGATGAACTATATAAGAGGAGGAAAACCCCATGCGCCTGTTACTTAGCTCGCTATTTTACAGATCTCCTTTTGAAAACCTTCAGAAGCACGCGGACAAGGTCAAGGAATGCGCACACCTTTTCAAAGAGGCAGTGGTGTGCCACATCGGCCAGGAATGCAAGACGTTTGACCTTTTGACTGAGCAGGTGGCGCGGATGGAAAGTGACGCCGATGACATCAAACGAAACATTCGCAACCATCTGCCCAGGGGGATTCTCATGCCGGTGGATAAGTTCCAGTTCTTTCAATATCTGAGAGAGCAGGATAAGGTACTGGATGAAGTGGAAGAGGCCCTGTTCTGGTTATCCTTTCGGCCAGAGGGAATTCCGGACGAGGTGGCCGCAGATATCCACCACCTGGTCGAAGTCGTGGTACCGCCCATCGAAAGGCTGTCTGACCTGGTAGCCCTTGCAACCGAGTATTTCAGGAGCAAGTCCGATGCGCAAAGAACCAAAATGAAGAGCCTTATACGGGATATCCGCCAATATGAAAGAGAGGCCGACCTTCTGGAGCGGGAGCTGAAATTCAAGATCTTCGGCACCATCAAAGATGCCCTGCTGGTATTCCACCTGATCCGGCTGGTGGAGCATGTGGGAGACATCGCCGATCATGCCCAGAACGCTTCTGATCGCATGCGGGCCATGATTGCCAAATAAGTTCACCCGGTTTCGCTCAGCCATAATTTGATTGCCGTTGAAGCTGCCATTTTTTCAAACGGCTAAGTTGTTACTTCAATTGAGGTTTTTTGCCCCTGCTATGTTGCTTCCACAAGCTGGGCAAAACTTGTAGCCCTCCTCAATCTCAGCATCACAATTTTTGCAGCGTTCACGGGGTGGAGCCAGTTCCATCAAAAGCGCCGCCTTCTTCACGGGAACCATTTTTTTGTCCGCCTTGTAGTCTGCAAACACCACAACCCTCTTTACCAGGCCATCCACTGGCGAGGTTACCGCATATTCCGTTTTCATAAGAGAGAGGTTTAAAACCTCTTCTCCGGCCTTCACCGCATCTCCCTCTTTTTTGTGCACAAGCCACAAGTCCGAATCAAATGGAGCCGCAATATGGTAGGGGTTCTTGGTGTCGGCCATCTCAAGCCTTGGTCCTGTGACGGCCACTTCCTTGACCTTAATGTCTTCAACGAAGACTTCATAATCGAGTTTGTACCTCACTCTTCTTTTTCCGTGACGATCAACCTTGCCTACACGCATGATTTTTATGGTGTGAACCTTACCATCAGAGGTAACAAAATCGCGTTCCAGGCCGGTCTGAAGCCCTTCGAACCAGATATCATCCGGCAAGACGTTAGGATCACCATACTTTTCAAGGTTCTTTATCAGTTTCAGGGCGTCTCCTGGGTGATTCAGATAGTTGACCATCTCATTTTCCGTGGGCGTTCGTCCAATATGCCCAGCGAGCTCGGCCTCAACCTCTTTCATATTCACAGGAGGCAGGATGTGTGACAATCTTTTTTTGAAACGGTATGGTTGTCTTCAGCCCACCAATGAAATACTCAGACAGGGCCCTTTCCATAGCTGATACGGTTTTTTCCCGGGTAGAGCCGTAGGTCATGAGTAAAGCTCCCAAAGAATCATACGCCTTGGGGAATTCATATTCACCAAAAACGCAGGAATCGAGACGAACACCCTCGCCACCCGGGGAAAGATAACGGACGATTGGCCCTGAATTGGGCATAAAATTGTGCTGCGGATCTTCAAAATTGATCCGGCATTGCATGGCAAAACCCCTCGGCTTGAGTTGCTCCTCTGTCAGGCTGAGCTTCTCACCAAAGGCAATCCGTATCATCTCCTCGACGATATCTATGCCATAGACCAATTCTGATATGCCATGTTCTACCTGAAGGCGCGTATTTGCCTCAATGAAGTAGAAGTTTTGCTTTTCATCGACCAGAAACTCAATCGTCGCGATCGAATCATATCCGACCGCGGTGACTATCTTTACGGCAGCTTCTTTCAGGGCCTCGCGCAACTCCGGAGAGGCTCCTTCCCATGGTGACGGCGTAATCTCCAGCAGTTTTTGATACCTTCGCTGGCAAGAACAGTCCCGTTCATCAAGTGCAACCGCGTTTCCGAATTTGTCGCAAAGTACCTATATTTCAAGATGCCTGACGAAAGGAAGGAATTGTTCTATATACAAATTGGGATTGCCAAAGCTTGCTTCAGCCATACTGGACGCTATATGAAAATGGCGGTCTAATTCCTCTTGGGAATTCACCACAACAACCCCTCTGCCGCCACCGCCCCCTTCACTCTTGATCATTACAGGAAAGCCGATCTTTTCAGCGACCTTCTTTGCCTCTTCCAGAGAGACCGCGCCACCAGAGCCCTCCACGACAGGAATGGAAAGGGACCTGGCAATATCTCTTGCCCTCACTTTGTTGCCGAGCTTTCTCATCGGGCCTTCGGACGGGCCGATAAAGGTAATACCGTACTCTTCACACATCGATGGGAAATTATCATCCTCGGCAGCAAAGCCCCAGCCAGGATGAAGGGCTGCAACATTGTGTTTCCTGGCAACCCGCACAATCTCTTTGATGTCCAGATAGCCGTCCACGCTCGAAAGGCTGTACGCCCTGTCAGCCTTTGATACATGAAGCGCGGTCTTGTCTACTTGAGTAAAAAAGGCTGCATAAATGGCCCCCATCTCCCTGATTGTTCGTCCAACACGAAGGGCCGGAACACCACGATTGGCCACTCCGATAATCATGTTTTCAAAACTGAGATTCATAAGACGAGTTTCTCCTTTCTGCTTTGCCGAAAAAAAAGCCGGCAGAAACATCAGAGATGTCTTTCTGATGTTTCTGCCGGCGTACCTTGCAAAAGGCCCCTTAGAAAACTTAAGTAGACAAGAATGCTCCGGCTGCTGCCGTCAACAATGCACCACCGGAAGCCGTAAGAAGCCTGTCTGGGCCTAGGGCCTCTCATCGCAGTCGTCTGCTGTTCTTACAACGTCATGCAGCCGCACCCATCTTCCCTGTAGCATTATACCTCATACCTGGCAATAGAATTGTTGCCCCGACTCAATTTCCTTTTTGTCGGTTTGCTTGCTTCCCGCTGCCTTACGAAGCCTATCCATCTACCGAGTTTTGCATACCATCGTCCTGAGACTTCAGGAGACTCATGAATATGACCATGGAGCGAGAGCTTTGGCTGATATTCCTTCAAAAAGTTGTAAATCGCCTTTGATCCTACTTCTGCACCGTGATAACACTTATCCAATCCCAGCCTGTATGGGGGCATGTGGATCACATAAACGCTCTTTGACATATCCTCAGGGCGTACCAATCGATTAAGTTCCTTCTCTATCGTTGGAAGCATTTTTGCATAGGCAAACCAGTCATCTATTTCTTGCCATCCATTTGGTGTAGATAACAGGCCTTTTCCGAACTGACCCTGGAATATATAGTCATCCGTGTCCATTCTGCATCTGTCCTTGAGCCGGAATGGATAATCAACTACCCAGTTCATACCTATGAATTCGTAACCTCCGACTTCAAACTTGCGTTGTGCCAGGCAGACTACGAAGGAATACTTATAACAAGCTTCTTCAAAGAGTTGATCAAAGATTCTAAGGTCATCGTTTCCCAGGTAGCAGAGATAATAAATCCCGGCAGAATCGAATTGTGCAAAGTGATTGTCAAGGTCAACCCAAAAACCTTCTCAAATAGGCTGCCTCTTCAATCATGGACTGAAGATCTGTATCTTTTTTTTCTTTTATGGCCTTGATGATCCGGCTGGTGACCTTTTTATGTTCGTAATCGATTTTAAAATCGAAGCCATCCATCCAGAGGGAGTCCTTGACATCATCAGGAAGGATTGCAAATACGTCTTCATTGAAATAGGAGAGCCCATCGCCGATATCTTCGGCAAAATAGATGTAGGCCTCTTTCAGATAGGCCAGATCATCCCGATCCAGGGCATTCAGGCCAAATATCTGCGGTGGGAGGCCTATGGAATAGCATGCCGCACAAAAGCTTATGGCCCTGGGGAGGATCACCTCCCCCATGCTCCTGGAATAGCCAAAAAGCCCGATATGAAGCTTGCGCATTCTTCTTTTTGGCACGTATCCTGCCACCTGATTGATCAAAGGGGCCAGGGCTTCAACCTGCCTTCTGTATTCGGTTGATACCTTGTCAATAATACTTATACAGCGCTTTTCATCAACCTCCCAGCCCCTTCGCCTTGGAGATGTTCTAAGCTTTTCAACAGCCTTAATGGTCAAATCCACCGGATAATCATATTTGAAGGCCGATTGCGCGGTGTAGGTCTGGACATCCGGGTATTCGAAGAGAACCCTGTCTTCAGTCCCCGGCTTGAGATTCCCTCGAAAGGGGGCCGAACCAACCCCGAGTATGGGATAAATTTCTACACCCAATTCCCGGGAAAGGCGGCGGAGCCTTTGCAGGGCTATTTTGTTGCAGAGCACGGCGCTGACCATGCCATAATTCATGGCCGGGTCTGACCTGGCCAGAAACACTCTCTGATAGGGAACTTTCTTATTTTTCAGATACTCCCTTAAAATCTGATGAGATTCCAGGATGTGCTCCCGATCCTCAAACAGGGGGATAACCTGTATGGTCTCCGGCTTGAATTTCCCGACCCACTCAGCGATGGTAATATCTCCCGGATAGAAGGGGAGATTCTGTTTCCCGGCGATGAAGTCCTTGTAGTAATAGTAGATTCTATTCAAACACTTCGAGGTGGTAGTCATAGGGAGGATTACCTCAAAGATAGGAGGGATATCCTCATTATAAAAGAGCCTGGCCGAATCAAAAGACCGGGGAATTTCCTCCAGGGTTTCAATAAGCACCTTGGCCTCAGCTTTTTCTACAGTAGGATTCGGAACTCTCAGGGTAATAAAGACGTCCTGGCCCAGCCTCTTTTCTTTAAAGAAATGTTCGTATCTGGTGAGGAGTTTTCTCACCACAAAGGCATCGACTTCCTTACCCTCACAGTCCCACATCTGCTCATCGCAGCCCAGATGGGAAAAGGCGTAATAAGCCTCTTTTATTTCATCTTCACCTGACATGTCCGGGCTTTCTGCAAAAAAAGGCAGGCGGACATTGTCAGGATGCTGGGTGCTCATCACACGCGGAATTTTAGGCATACCGGCTTCCTTTGTACTTCTTTAATTTCCTCTCCGGTGCTACCCGGGCATACCCGGACCTTGCCGATTTAGGGCTGAAATGGGCCGACAGGAGTACACAAAAAAGCCAACAGTGGCATTACTGTTGGCCTACGTTAGGCTGATCTGATCGCTATGCGAGCCTATCCTCCCCTTGTCCGCCACAATTGACATAAACCTATACTATTGTAAATCTTGTGTCAACCATTCGTCTTCATTCTGTGTTAGTAACATAGAAATGTCTCCTTGGCCTTTCGTAAACCTTCATATTCAGGCTGCTGGAGCCCTGATTGCAGGAAGCATTTAGTGTATGACAAAATGTCCTCGTCTGTTCTTGGCCCATGCCTCCTCGTTGTTGCGTGGATCAAGGGGTCTTTCCTCGCCATAGCTGATCG
Organism: Desulfobacteria bacterium; assembly: GCA_030145035.1. Classification (GTDB taxonomy): domain Bacteria; phylum Desulfobacterota; class Desulfobacteria; order Desulfobacterales. Next base: position 7,162 of record JAQYWL010000095.1, read on the forward strand.
TTGTCAGGCGTTCAGGCACGATGCCCAGATCAACCAGATAACTGTTGGCCCTCCGAGCGCGTCGGTCTCCGAGGGCCATATTATACTCGCTGCTCCCGCGCTCGTCACAATGGCCTTCGATAATAACCGAGACACGAGGGTGTGCCATGAGCCATTTTGCCTTGTGCCTGAGAATTTCCCGTGCTTCAGGAAGGAGCCTCGATTTGTTAAATTCGAAATGGATATCTTCGTTGACGAACCTTTCCCGCTCAGTCAGCTCCTCACGCTCTCTGCGCTGCCTGGCCTCTTCCCTCAATTGCTCTTCCAGAAGACGCTGCTCTTCTAATGCCTTCTCCTCAGCCAGACGCTTTGCCTCGGCTTCCTCTTCGGCCATGGGAGGCCGGGTTACCCCAGGTTCGGATATTATTTCCTTTCTGGCGCAGGATGTCGTGAATATGAGCCACGGAATCACCAACAAGACAGCCATGGCTACCCAAAACCTATTTATCATGCGATTTCACCTCCTTATAAGGATTAATGGTCAACACCGGGGCGGGGGATTTCTTCACCACATTCTCGGCCACACTTCCAATGATGATATGCTCCAATCCTTTGCGGCCATGGGTACCCATAATCACGAGGTCGATATCTTCAGAGTCAATGGTTCTTAGAATTTCGGTTATGGGATCTCCGGAAACGATCCTTTTTTCAAAGTTGGGGTGGCCTTGGAAATGCTCCTCGCAAATTTTGCCCAGGGCATCCTTAGCCGCTTCTACGGCTTTCTTTTCAAACGCATCCATGGAGGCATAAGGAATGAACTTGTCCAGCTTCCGAAGGACGTCAACCACATGGAGCAGGCAAATCATACTCTTGTATGCCTCAGAAACGGAGAGCACAAATGGGATAATCTTCAATGCGTTTTCCGACAAATCATAAGGAAAGAGAATCTTCTTTATTTCCGCCATAGCCTGCACCCCTTTTTTGGTTTGCGCATTCGCAGTGCGGCTTGCGATGTGCGATAAAGTATTGTAAACGTGTCGGTCGCGGCATTCGCCTTTCTGGTCATTTACAACGAATAGGAGCAATGGCTGTGCCAAGAAAAATGATGTATGGGAATGGAAGCAAGCAGGGAAAAGCAAAGAAGATTATTGAAACATAGGGAATCGCCTACCTGCCGGCCAAGACGGATACCTGTCGAATTTCTTTACAGATTGTAAAGGTCTGATTGAGTGCCCGAGGTGTTTGTTGGATAAAGGAATTCAAGAATGCCCGGGCAATAGCCTGTTGACAAGCACAAAGCATCTAAGTAGGCTGAATAACAAGGCCTTCCTCGAAAAGCGGAAGCCCGTCTTTGGGCAGACTCAACAGACCATTGGGTTAGACCCGAATTTCGCCGGGGTCGTGGATAATCGCGTGGAGCCTAAACCATGTAGGGTGCGACGAGCCACTAGGCTTTTATAGTGATACCAATTGGAGTGGGTATTCTTGCTACCGAATTTGTATGGGCAAGGAGTTTGCTGAAAAAGGTAAAAAGCAGGTTTGACAAACAAAAGAGAGAATTCAATCATAGCAGAGAAGCCGGGTGAAAAACAAGGAGAATAGAGGAGTTTATGCGCTGGCATCAAAAGGAGATAAATGAAGTTGTTGAAGATCTGGGTTCATCCCTTAAAGGCCTTTCTTCAGAGGAAGAGAAGAAACGACTTCAGGAGTATGGACCCAATGAATTAAAGGAAAAAAAAAGAAGTCGACATTCGTGATGTTTCTTGAGCAGTTCAAGGACTTCATGATAATTGTCCTTATCGTTGCTGCAATTATATCGGGAATTATTGGAGAACCCTCAGATACTGTGGCGATAGTGGTAATAGTCGTTCTCAATGCCATTATTGGCTTTGTTCAGGAATACAAGGCGGAAAAGGCAATGGCGGCCCTTAAAAAGATGGCGGCACCAACTGCAACTGTCATGAGGAATGGAATACCTGAAAACATATCAGCCTCTCAACTCGTTCCTGGTGATGTAGTGCTCCTTGAGGCTGGTAAGATTGTACCGGCTGATATGAGACTTCTAGAGTCCGCTCAGTTGAAAGTTGAAGAGGCACCCCTCACTGGAGAATCCATGCCTGTTGAAACACACACAAGGAGATTACAAGACGAATCTTTACCAATTGGTGACAGGAAGAACATGGCATGCAAAGGCACACTTGTTACTTACGGTCGCGGCATGGGTGTTGTTGTTGCAACGGGCATGAGTACAGAGCTTGGTAAGATTGCTACCATGCTCCAAGAGGAAGAAGAACTCAAGACACCGCTCCAGAAGCGACTTGCTGTTTTCGGACAGAGGCTTGCAATAGGTGTCTTTGCGATTTGTGCACTTATTTTTATCGTTGGCGTCCTGAAAGGGGAATCGGCCGCCTTGATGTTTATGACTGCCTTGACGCTTGTTGTAGCTGCTATACCTGAGGCGCTTCCTGCTGTAGTGACTATCTCCCTCGCTATTGCTGCAAAGAAGATGGTGAGAGAGAATGCTCTAATAAGAAAACTTCCGGCAGTGGAAACCCTCGGCTCTGTCACATATATCTGCTCTGATAAAACAGGCATGCTTACCCTGAACAAAATGACAGTGGAAGAGATTTATACAGGCGGGAATATATCGAGGGGTCAGGAATTGAGTCGACAGCCCCCAGTCAGCAGTCAGGAAATATAGAACAGAAAACTCACGATTCACGATTGACGACTATCTTATGATTGCTCTTGCTCTAAGCAATGACGCACAGATTGATGCTGAAGGCAATGTCATTGGTGACCCTTGACCATCCTATTACAGCACGGGCTATTGCAAAGCGGATTGGCATAATAGACGATAAGGATGGTGTAATAACAGGAATGGGCCTTGAGAAATTATCGTTAGAGAGGAGGGTGTTGTATGTTGGAATCAAAATGGGTCCTGCTACTGATGATTTTTTTATTTGGTGGCCTGGCAAATTCTGTTTATTTGATCTACCATCATTACAGAACCAATATCTTGCACCCGGCCAC
>JAQYWL010000537.1 GCA_030145035.1 Desulfobacteria bacterium
ATATTCTACCACGTGCATCCTCTTAGAAGCATAGACATTACCATCCAGGTAATGACAGTCTCCAAGGTGTCACCCGGACACAAAGACGCTATCAAACCCGCTCTTTAAACCGTTCACTATATAAAGGGGATCAACCCTGCCGGAACACATCACCCGAATTACACGGATCGCAGGGGGGTATTGGAGGCGGGATACACCCGCTAAATCCGCACCTGCATAGGCGCACCAGTTACACAAAAACGCGAGGATTTTCGGTTCAAATGGTTCACTCATGAAATTTCTCCTGCTGTACCCGTTCGCGGTTTCTTTCGTCCTGTCCTAAAGTTTGTCATCCTCGATTAAGAAAAGGGAGTAATGGAGTGTTGGAGTATTGCGTACAAAAAGATGTCATTATTCCATCACTCCAGTACTCCAACGTCTATCCCCTTGCACCGCCTGCCTGAATCGCTGCAAATATCTGCTGATCGCGGAAATGCTGCATATCAATGGCCTTTTGAGGACAGGCTGCGGCACAACTCCCGCAACCCTTACATACTGCTGAGATATTTTCGGCTCTATACCCTTTCCCGGGTATCTTCTCAAGGCGTATAGCGCCAAAAGGACACGATATCTCACACAAGCCGCATCCAATACAGAGATCCTGGTCAACGACCGATACTATAGGTTCTATTTCCACATGTTTTTGCGCCAGGATGGTAGCAGCTCGAGCTGCTGCCGCTTCAGCCTGGGCGATGCTTTCCTCAATCGGTTTGGGGTAATGAGCCATGCCGCAGACAAAAATACCATCCGTGGCAAAGTCCACAGGCCGGAGCTTCATGTGAGCCTCGAGGAAGAAATTGTCCTGGCTGATGGACACCTTGAAGATCTGGGCCAATTCCTCAATCCCGCGGGAATAAATGGCAGTGGCCAGGGTGATAAAGTCCGGCTTGAGGGTGATGGGCCGCTGGAGCACGTGATCCATTACCGTAACCTCCAGGGCGCCTCCCTCGGTTTCCCTGACGACCGGTTTATTCTCCAGGTCATAGCGAATAAAAATCACACCCAGCGTCCGGGCTTCCTTGTACAGATCCTCACGTTCTCCATAGGTTCGCATATCCCGGTAGAGGATGTAGACATTTATATCCGGGTTGCGTTTCTTCAGATCCACTGCTTTTTGAACCGAGAAGGTGCAGCAAATCTTGCTACAGTGAGGACGCTCCGGTTCCCGGGAGCCGACACATTGAATAAAGACTGCACTGCCGGCGTTTTTGACCTGATCACTCTCCCATGCATTATCAAGCTCGTGCCATCGGAAGACCCGGTCATTCTTGCCGTAAAGGTACTCATCCGGCTTGATAGAATGGGCGCCACTTGCCAGCACTGCCACGCCGTGCTCCACCTCGCGAACGTCCCCTCCACCATTCATGGCGATGGCTGTCTTGAAGTTGCCGATGAAGCCGGAAGTCTCCTTGACCTTAGCGTTAAGGTAGACCTCAATATTGTCGTGCCCGGTTACGTCATCTACAAGCTTGCTCACAAACTCCGGGATACCTTCGCCCTTCCAGGTTTTCTTGAGCTTCAGAGCGTGGCCGCCCAGGTGTTCCTTCTCCTCGACAATGTGCACCTTGAACCCCTGCTGGGCCAGGTTGAGGCCGCACGCCATCCCGGCCACGCCGCCGCCCACCACCAGAGCCGCCGGGGTAACCGGCGCCGAGGGCACGGGCAGGGACTCGATGAGTGAAGCCCTGGAAACTGCCATCCGCACCAGGTCCTTGGCCTTTTCAGTGGCAGCATCAGGATCACTCGAATGCACCCAAGAGCACTGATCGCGGATATTGGCCTGCTCGAAAAGGTACTTGTTCAGGCTGCTGTTGCGCAAGGTTTCCTGGAAGAGCGGCTCATGGGTGCGCGGCGAGCAGGCGGATACTACCACCCGGTTGAGGTTCTGCTCCTTGATCACTTCAACCAATTGCTCAAGGGCATCCTGGGAACAGGAGAAGAGGTTCTCCTGAACATAGGTCACGTTGGGAAGCGTTTTGGCGTATTCGGCCACTTCAGGGACCCGCACCACGCCACCTATGTTCACCCCGCAATTGCAAACAAAAACACCAATGCGGGCTGGCTCAGCACTTATATCCCGCTCCTCGGGGAAAGTCTTTTCCTTTACCAGGGTGTGACGCGCCCCGGCAAGCCTGCTCCCTGCCGCACCCGCGGCAGCCGAGGCCTCCATCACCGAATAGGGAATATCTTTGGGGCCCTGCGAGGCTCCGCAGGCATAAATTCCGGGAACAGACGTATTCACAGGGGCAAAGCTGCCGGTGCGGGCAAATCTGTAATGATCCAGATCGATTCCCAGCTTCTCTGCCAGCTCTGCTGCACCGGGAGGGGACTCGAGCCCGACAGAGAGCACCACCATGTCAAACTCTTCGTTTTCAACTCTGCCATCTTCGGTAGCGTAGCGAATCTTCAGGTTGTCTGAACCGTGCACCGGGTCAATAGTGTGCACCCGGCAGCGTATAAAACGGACACCACTTTCTTTTGCCCGGTTGTAATACTGATCGAATTCCTTCCCATAAGTGCGCATGTCCATGAAAAAGATGGCCGTCTCCAGCCCGTCTTTGGCATGCTCCCTGGCAATGACCGCCTCCTTGATGGCGTACATGCAACAGACACCTGAACAGTAAGCATTGTCACAGCGGTTGACGTCCCGGGAGCCCACGCACTGGAGCCAGGCAATCTTTTTAGGGGCATGGGACGCTGCCTCTTTCTCTTTCAGGGCGGCGAGCTTGCCGTCCGAGGCGGCAAACTTTTCAGCCAGCGAGGCCCAGCTTTTATAATCCTCGTCTTCGGCTCCTGCCTTGAACTGCTCGACTACCTCGGCAGTGGGCTTGCCGTGCTTCTTTTCCAGTTGTTTCAACTGGCGGTCCAGTTTTTTCAGCCCTTTCTCCGCCCTAACAGTCTCTTCCCGGAGGGCCAGGGCAGAAGGTCTCTCCACGTGACCGGCAGTAGGACCGCCTGCGCTCAAGAGTCGTTCAAACTCCCTGGAAGTGACCACATTGGGGTGACTGGCATAAGCGTAAGCCTCAAACTGGCGGGGATCGAAAGTCTTGAAGCCGGTGGCCAGGATAACGGAACCGACATCCAGGTTCAGAAGCTGCTCTTTTTGCTCCAAGTCAACCGCATCGGCGGGACAGACCTTGGCACAGACCTCGCACTTTTTTCCCTGGCCCAAAAGGCGGCAGTTCTCAGCGTCGATAGCATAGCCCGACGGAATCGCCTGGGCATAGAGCTTGTAAATTGCCTTGCGCTTGCCAAGGCCCTCATTGAATTTGTCCACCACCACCTTCGGGCACTTCTCCGCACAAATGCCACAGGCGGTGCATTTGTCCGGATCGACGTACCGGGGTTTCTGCCGAACCGTTACCTGGAAATGGCCTTCTTCACCGGTGACGCTTTCCAGCTCCGCAGAGGTAATCAGATTGATGTTGAGATGCCGGCCGACCTCGACCAGCTTGGGGGAGATGATTCACATGGCGCATTCGTTGGTGGGGAAGGTCTTATCAAGCTGCGCCATACCCCCACCGATAGCGGAGTTTTTTTCCAGAAGATGAACATAATAGCCTGAATTGGCCAGATCCAGGGAAGCCTGCATCCCGGCTATGCCACCGCCCACGACTAAAACCGACCCGACGGTCCCTTTGCCAGGTTCTTTGTTTTTCATGTTTTCTCCTGCCTCGAACTTGATAGTATGGAAATTTCCTTCGGTTATTCCAATTACGGGAAAGCCACTAAATTCGCGCCTCGGCAGCGCGTCACCACCTAATATTCCCGTGCTTCAAACCTTGATCCCCATAGCATTCAGGTTGATCATTGTCAAGCAAAAAAAAGGCAAAGATCTGACGCAGCCTCTCCAGGCCTGAGGCCAGCCGCGACAGTCGCGGCAAGCCCGCCCTGGCGCGACACCAGAATAATAATCGGTGCCATATAAAAACCCGGCCCGCCCTGGCGCGACAGAAGCCGGAGAATGCCCCGCAGAGAAAAACCCGGTCTGGGCCAGGGAAGCTGGAGAATGCTACAGAGTGAAAAACCCGGTCTGGGCCAGGGTCTGGGCCAGGGAATGCCGCTCCCACATAACACCTGTTGATAGCATGAAAATAGACCTACTTTTTCCTTGACACCTCCCTTGATATTTGCTAATGGCTTGCGCAATTTTTGGCTATCTGGAGGGCTTGGAGGCCGTCATTAATTCTTGGTAAGGAAATTCCTATACAATCAAGTTACTGAAGTGTCCGAAGAGCGAAAGGAACGTGAGGTAATAAGATGACATCAAAGGGAGAACAAACGGTCGCATTTGCCCTTGCGGCGATATTACTCGTTGTAGGCGTTGTATGCTATGCCGCCTTTCCGCAAGAAGAACCTGAAGAACCTGTAAGACTCATGTTCAAGAGCACTGCTGGAAAGATCTTGTTTGATCACAAAACCCATACTGTCGACGCAGGGTATGGCATTGCGTGCGATGATTGCCATCATGAAGAACAGGAAGATGGGTCCAGCTCGTGTAGTGGTGAGGATTGCCATGGCCCGGAAAGCGACCCCAAAAGGGGTGATGCTCTTCACAGCAATTGTAAGGGCTGCCACGAAGATAGCGGAGCAGGTCCGGTTGAATGTGCGGCATGTCATATTATGTAGCAGGCACCTGGGATAATGGAATGTTGGCCTGCCCTGCCCGCCCTGGCGCGACAGAAATTGGACCATGCCCAAGGGAGAAAAACCCGGTCTGGGCCAGGGGCGCGACATGAGAATAATAAGCGATGCCATGTAAAAACCCGGTCTGTCTTCGACCCTGAGCTCAGACCGAAGGGGGCCAGGGAATACTGGGCACGAAGTGAAGCTGCGCGCTATATTGGGTTAAGAGGAACTTCCTTAATTTTCGAGCGGCGAAGCCGCGTTACATAAAATCCCCGCCTGCCAACGCCCCGTACGGCATGCAACTTACATGCTAGCGTGCTTGGCAATGGCGGGCAGGGCGGAGCGATTTTATAAAGGGTTGAGCTATGATTAAGAGATCTTTTTTAGGTTTGGTAAAGCCGAGGTTGGAGTACAACGTGGTTCCAGATCCGATCCAGGAGCTTCCCGTTCCAGGCAGGGTTACATTGTTGTTGAAAGAGCCGCAAAACGGAGGCGGTGCGAGTGCGCTCAAAGTCGGCGATGCGGTCAAGACCGGTCAGAGACTTGCGGCATCTCCGGATAGTGCTGAGTATGTAATTGCATCGGTGACAGGAACCATGTCGGCCATGGCAACATACGTAGATGGCTATGGCCAAAAATACGCAGCCATCACCATCGACGCCAGCGGCCAGGATGACTGGGATGACGAATTCAACAAGGAACTGAGCCTTGATACGGCCCTGAAGTTTTTTGAATACGCCCCTGGAAATCCTTCATTCAAACCATTTGCTGATCCCGAAAAAACCATACGGACTATTGTCATCAATGGCATGGATCAGGATTTACTCCTTACAGCGAACCAGTATGTGGTCCAAAATGAGGCCGCTGAGATCAAGAGCGGTGTTCAAGCTTTAAAAAAGATGACAGGCGTGGACCGGATTGTTATCACAGTGCCAGACAGCCTGGTCCAGCAAGCCAATACCACGGGCGCAGAAGTAAAGACGGTGAGCCCTACCTATCCTGACGGCCTCCCTCATATGATCATGAAAGAGGTGGTCGGCCAGGTGGTCCCGGGTGGTAACACCCCGGAGGACCAGGGTGTTACCTTTATAAATGCTGAAGCCGCGGCGGCATTAGGGGCTGCTTTTGAGACCGGCCAGCTCCGCGTCACTAAGGTCGTGACCGTGGTGGGAAAAGACGGCAAGACTACCAATGTTAGGACCCGAATCGGCACACCCTTGAGGGATGTGCTTCAAGCTTGTAATGTCTCGCTGAACGATCGGGATCGTCTCGTCCTGGGGGGGGCAATGAGAGGTGCAGCCACCTATTCCGAAGACCTGCCGGTGGAGCCCCGCACAGACGGCATCGTGGTTCAGGATGAGGCCGATAGCGCCCAGACCACGGATTATCCGTGCATCAACTGTGGTGAATGTATCAGGATCTGTCCGGTTAAGATCCCGGTGAACATGCTTGTCAGATTCCTGGAGGCTCGCCTTTATGAAGATGCTGCGGCTATGTACGATCTGCATTGCTGTATTGAATGCGGGTTGTGTTCTTACGTGTGTGTGTCCAGAATCCCGATCTTTCAGTACATTAAGTTAGGAAAATATGAACTTAGCCTGATCGAAACTGCGGAGGCAGCCAATGAGTAGTCAACAGAAACTTGTCGTGGCCCACGCGCCTTATTGGCATGACGGCAGCAAGATATCGACAAAGAATTACAATATTATGATTGCCGCACTTCCGGCCGTGTTGATGGGCATTAGCCAGTACGGCGCACCGGCTCTCGCGGTAATTGCCTTTGCCATGGCCTTTGCCATGATCTGGGAAGTTATTTGGAATCTGATCCTGGGAAAGCCTGCCTCCATTGGCGATGGCAGCGCTGCGGTCACCGGGATGCTGCTTGGCATGCTCATGCCGGCTACCGCTCCGTGGTGGGTCATTGCCCTGGGGACGTTTATTGCCATTATCGTGGGAAAGCAGATATTCGGTGGGATCGGGTTTAATCCCTTGAATCCTCCCCTGCTCGCCCTGGCCATGCTCGTTATTTCATTCAAAGGGGTCTTTGATTTTGACGAAGCCCTTCGCCATTATGATCTGGGCTTTGTCATGACCTATCCGCTGGCCGATCTGAAAGCTTTTGGCACGGGTGCCATTGGCAAATTTAGCCTGGGCGATCTTTTTATGGGCAGACAGGCAGGGGCCATCGGATCCACGTTCGGGCTGGGGCTCATTGTAGGGGGTCTCTACCTTATGTTAAGGGGACATATGCGATGGGAGATCTCCCTTTCTTTCCTGGCAGGCGTGTTTATTACCGCCCTCCTGTTTAACCTTTCCGATCCCGCAAAATACGCCAGCCCTGTCTTTCATTTGCTGACCGGTTATACATTGATCGCAGCCTTTTTCCTGGTACCCGAGGACTCTTCATCTCCGGCTAATTTTATTCCGATGCTGATTTTTGGGGCCATGGCCGGGCTGGGGACCGTGCTCATAAGGAATATTGGGGCTTATGTGGATGGTGTTCCTTTTGCCATCCTGCTCATGAATCTTGCTAATCCGCTCCTGGACAAGATCAGACCCAAAGCGATTGGAAAGGTGGTAGAAAATGCGTGATATCATAAGGATGATCGTGGTTCTTGCAGTTATGGCGGCCTGTGGCGGTGCGCTGCTGGCGGGTGTTAAATCGGGGACTGCGGCAAAAATCGAGTACCAGCAGCTCAAGTTTGTAAAAGGGCCTGCCATCATAGGGATCCTGGAAGGATGTAGCAATGATCCGCTCGTTGATCGCTTTAAGGTCAAAGACGGTGAGGTAGAGAGGGGCTTCTATGTCGGTGTATTCGATGGCAAGGCCGACACCGTCGTCTTTGAATCCTTTGGCAAGGGTTTTGGGGGAGACATTGGCGTCATGGTGGGCGTCAACCTTGAGACGGATGAATTATTGGGTATGGGTGTCACCACCCACGCTGAGACCCCGGGTTTGGGTTCAAGGGCGAAAGATGATCCGTCTTTCAGGGCGCAGTTCAAGGGTTTGTCCATCACCGAGCCTTTTAAGGTTAAGCCTGACGGGGGGCAGATAGATGCAGTATCAGGCGCTACGATAACATCCAGGGGTGTTTGCGCAGGTGTTACGGACAGCTCAGGATTCTATAGCAGACTGAAGCCACAGATCGTAGAGCAAGCCAGGGCTTTTGCCAAATAGGG
>JAQYWL010000456.1 GCA_030145035.1 Desulfobacteria bacterium
CTCCCCTGGCGGGAGGGGATAAAGGGGAGGGGGAACAACCCCATAAGCTCTAAGTTATTTTGCAAACGTTCACGGGTTGCATTTATGTCATACGGGGTTGTTTTGAAAGATGAACGTCGAACGTCGAATAATGATGTCGCTCCGCTCCTTAAATTATTCCAACGTCGAATGAAAAACGAATATCCAATACCGAACATTCAAGGTTCAGTGTTCAGGGTTCAGGGTTTTGACACCTGACACCTGACACCTTTGATAACGAAAATCTTAATTAATTCTTCTGTTTCCTGTAAAATATCATTTAGTAGTTCAGGTTTTTTAATTAGTGGTACACGCTGAATGAGTTTTAACCATCGCTGGGTCTCCCTTTTTCCCATTCAACGTTCGATGTTGGACGTTCGATGTTCGATGTTCATCTTTTTCAGTCCCTCCTAGGTAAAAACAACTTAGCGCTTATGGAGAGGCCCCCGTGCTCAGTTACCTTCTTCTCCGAAAGGCCATAGCTACTACCAATGAAAAGATTAGGCCTATCAATACCGCAATCTTTCCTTCCAACGTAGGGCCGGCAGAGGTGCTCCTGAGTATCCAGGCATACACCAGGGCTCCACCCACAAGCATACCTAAGGTGGTTATGCCAGCATCTACGTCACCTTCCCCAGCCTTTATCAACTGCCTAAAAGGGCATCCATCAATCAATATGGAGGCAAGGCCTACGAGTGCCATAGCCAAGAAAGTCCATCCATGGCTTAGGTGGGATGCCGGTTGGGCGTTCATCCCCCATCTGAACTGACCCAAAAGGATACTCAGGATTAGCGCTACTGAGAAGGCAGTTATAACACCGTTCAGTAGAGTCCTCTCCCTGGCCAGGAAAAAATTACGTATCCCTCCGGTGATGCATAGTCCTGATCTTTGGGCAAATGCCCCGATAGCAAGCCCTATCAATAGCGATACAGGTAAAGGGGCGTGCCAGGCTGCAGGTCCTTTTTGCCCTGTCTTAATAAAGGAGGGGTTGAGTAACAAGAAAAGGAGGAGGAGAAGGGCAAATAGAGGCATAACAAAACCATTTATCTGAGATAGCTGCTTGTCTCGGTCTAATACAAAACCCCCTTTGATATATCTAACACCTAACCAAACGCCAAAGATAAGCCCCAGTGTGGCTGCAACCGCAGTCAGGTCACCAGCCGCTAAGCGCAGAAACATCTTGATGGGACAACCAATAAAAACAGCACAACCTACTATGATAAAAAAGCCCATGATGAATCGAATAACGGGTGCGGAACCTCCTCTTACTCGAAATCGACCAGTTTGTAAGGCAATAAGAAAAGACCCCAGTACAAACCCTGTGAGCTCCGGCCGTATATAGCTCATGCGAAGATCATTATGGAGTTGCAACGCCCCGGCTATATTCTCCACAAAACAGGAGACGCAGATTCCGGAGTTTGCGGGATTACCTAGATAGGCCAGGAGAACACCACCAAGCCCTAACAAAGCTCCGGTTACAATGGAAACATCAATCATTCTTAGCACCTGAACTTACCTCCGCTACGCTCCGTAAGCCGACTTCGCCAAAGTAGCCTTGGCTACGACGGCTGAATTGGAATGATGGAATACTGGAATGATGGAATGATGGAATGATGGGTCAACCCGCCTGCCTCGCCTGAGCCCGCCTGCCAATGCGAGGCAGGATTGGGCAGGCGAGAGCGATGGCGGGCAGGAAGGAATGAAAGCAATCAGAAAATGATTTGTTCCGCTTCTTATCCCCAATATTCCATTATTCCACCATTCCATTATTCCGTGATCGAACTAGAAATGGCGCCAATAGATACCTACAATTTCAATAGGTTGCAGCATTTCTGAGATGTTTAATTACTCGCATCCTCCAGCTAATCTGCTCTGAAGATAGTAGACATCTTTTAAAGCTTTCCTAATCTCCCTGTCTTTGGGCTTTAATGCCTTTTCTCGCCCAAGCTTCTGCCTGCCTTCTGTGACCAGTTCCTTAATTTTATCCCCGATGAACAGGGGCGTCCTTTCATCCACGTAGTCGGGCTCCATCTCCACCGCTCGGCGATAGTTATGTATGCTATCTGCCAATTCTCCCTGTTCAAGATATAACTGCGCCAGATATACATAAGACAGAGACTTTTCAGGATACCTTTTCATAATATCTTTTAACTTGGCCATAGCTTTGGTATGAAGCCCTTGTTTCTTATAGGAAATGACCTCCTGGTATAACTTTTTGTCTATCTCCATTTGTAAGATGTAAGAACCCTTTTCCTCCTTGGCTACCACACCGGGATTCTCTTGCCGCCTTTTCACGATTTCCTGATTTGCTAACATACCTATGGTTATCAGGGTGAGTCCTGCTATGGAAGCTATGCTTAATTTGTCCAGCCAGTCCATATGCACTTAGGGGCTTCGCCCCAATTGGCCTCCGGCCCGTAAGGCCTACGCCCCGGAGGGAGTACTGGAGTGATGGGCATGGTTGTTATTTGTTAATCGTTAATTGTTATTCGAATAACTAATAACTAACTACACAGTCCAAAGTTCTGTCATTCCTGCGGAAGCAGGAATCCATAACCCCTTGATTTTCCTGGATTCCCGCTTTCGCGGGAATGACGGTTCAGACAATATGATATTTGTTTAAAATTCATGGAGTTAGGAAGAACTTTGGACTCTCAAGTAATTAGCTAAGGATGATAATATGTTTCGGAATTTCAAAATGATTTCCCGAGTTGTTTTCGGCAGGGGCTGTTTTGACCAGCTTGATGATATCCTTGCTGAAAAACGGAAAGATACTGGTTCTTTCATGGTCTTTCTGGTGGATGATGTTTTTTCTGCAAGCAGTTTAAGAGACAGGGTGCCAGTAAAAAGCCGGGATCTGCTCATATTGGTCAATGTGGATGAGGAACCAAAAACAGCATACGTTGACGACCTGACACATAATGTCAGGGATTTTTCAAATCGTTTGCCCGACGGCGTAATAGGGATAGGTGGCGGGAGCACCATGGATCTTGCCAAGGCGATATCCCTTATGCTCACAAACCCTGGTTCTTCTGCAGACTACCAGGGGTGGGACCTGATCAAAAATCCCGCGGTCTATCACGTTGGTATCCCTACCCTTTCAGGGACCGGAGCCGAGGTGTCCCGCACAACAGTACTTTCCGGCCCTGAAAAGAAACTTGGCATAAATTCCGACCATACGGTGTTTGACCAGATCGTACTCGATCCGGAACTGATTTCCGGAGCACCTGCAAATCAGCGTTTCTATACGGGAATGGACTGCTATATACATTGTGTAGAATCCTTAAACGGTAAGTATCTCAATGCTTTCAGCAAGTCATACGGAGAAAAGGCTATTGAACTTTGCAGGGAGGTCTTCCTGGACGGCGGTCCGAATAGCGACGACAAGCTGATGATGGCCTCATATTTCGGAGGCATGAGTATAGCCTATTCACAGGTTGGAGTATGTCATGCCCTTTCATATGGTCTTTCCTTTGTTCTGGGGGTTCACCACGGAATTGGCAACTGCATAGCTTTCGACTACCTGGATGAATACTATCCGGAGGGGGTTCGCGAATTCCGCCGAATGATGAAAAAACAGGGCATAGAACTCCCCAGAAACCTGGTGGCCGATACTGACAACGACAAACTGGAAAAAATGATTGATGTTGCCCTTGTCCTTGAACCGCTTTGGGAAAACGCCCTCGGCTCTGATTGGAAAAGAATAATGACAAGAGACAGGATAAAAGAACTATATCAAAGGATGTAATTCAGATCACATACGATCCCTTTCTTTTGTCTCGCATATAGTGTAACGAACGCCCTGCCAACAGGACTCAGTCTGTCGTATCTGGACAAGCTCACCGAGGATGTTGAAAAAGCGCCAAGATAAGACCATGAGGATACTTTATGGCCCATATACGATCCTAACTGGCGGTCTGTTCATGTTTCTTTTTCCTGCCTTTTGGATCTATACGCGTATGACGGGACGATATGGCCAACATCTTAAAGAACGTTTGGGATTTGTGCCCCTCAAAGCGGTTAAAGGCCTTTCAGGGTCGCCCCGGATCTGGATTCATGCTGTGTCTTTGGGAGAAGTCAAGGTGGCGGCTTCCATAATCGAGGCCTTAAGGCGTATAATACCAAGCTGTTCATTCATACTTTCAACGATCACCGAACATGGCCGGAAACTGGCAAGGGAAACCTTCGAAGATGAGATTCCCGTGGTTTACGCGCCTATCGATTTTGTGGGTTCAGTACGCAAGGCACTTTCCATCGTGCGTCCCGATGTCATAGTTTTTCTTGAAACTGAAATCTGGCCCGCATGGCTTTTCGAGGCGCGCCGCATGGGCATCAAAACCGCCTTGATTAACGGTCGAATCTCTGTGAGATCCATTGGAGGATATCTCAAGCTACGCCCGTTTTTTTGTGAGGTCTTGAAAAATTTCGATGTCTTCAGCATGATCTTGGAAGAAGATGCTGGTCGCATCAGAGCCATGGGCGCGGATCCCCAAAAAATCGAAATAAACGGCAATGCCAAATATGATTTGTTAGGGAGTATTGCGGACCCGGCCATGGAAACAGACGTCCGCCGGATATTTAACCTCAATACCAACCAGAGGGTCTTTGTTGCCGGCAGCACCCGCGAGGGCGAGGAGACGATGGTCCTGGATGCATATGAAAGAATTCTTAGAGAATTTCCGGATACCATTCTTATCATTGCACCCAGGCATATTGAGAGAACACCTGTAATCGGATCACTGGTTGAAAGGCACGGCTTCAGATATCAACTCCAGACCGACCTTGACAAGGGTAAAGCAAAGCGCACTGAGCAGGTCGTCATTATCAACACGTTTGGTGAGCTTTCCAGGGTTTACAGTGTTGGAACTATCGTATTTTGCGGCGCCAGCCTCGTCCCGCTGGGAGGGCAGAATCCCTTGGAGCCAGCCGTTTGGGGAAAGGTCGTTTTTTACGGGCCTTTTATGGATGACTTTTTAGACGCCAGAGCCCTGTTGGAAGAAGTAGGGGCGGGGGTGCCGGTTTCCGGTCCCGAGGTGCTGGCTGAAAAGGCGATCTGGTTTCTTGGTCATCCGGAGGCATTGGAAAGGTGTGGTGACCGTGCCCGGGAGGCGGCCCTAAGAAATCAGGGGGCTGCGGGAAAACACGCTCAAGTGATAAAATCGCTTTGCGATTTTATGTAACGCGACTTCGCCGCTCCAAAAAAGGAAAAAATTCCTATACTATCAAGTGATAGAGCGGCTGCTGAAAGGCAAGTGTTCATCAGACACCTTTTGACGGGGGTATTGTCGTTATTCATCGATTGGGGAAACATTCTCGTTCCGCCACCCGGCTATCGCCTTCCTGGGCTCTTTCGCCTTTCCACCTTGACGAACAGTCGAATTTACATTAGACAATCAATGGCTTAAACTCTTTCTTGTGTGGTGAATGTCCGATGTTGAGTATACTCCCTCGCTTGTCGATACACCGTTACTTTGAAGACTGGCGGGCAAAGCTGGGCCTACTAATTGTTCTATCTTTGTGCTTTAAGCTCTGGGTCCTCCTTCGGGTCGAGGTGATCAACCCAGATGCCGTTCTTTACCTCAGAGCTGCCCGGCATTACCTCCTGGGAAATTTTAAGGCAGCCCTCGAAGTCTATCCCATGCCCTTCTACCCGCTCCTTATTGCCGCGGTACACCGGTTTTTTGTGTCAGACCTTGCGTTGGCCGGACAGGTTCTTTCAGTTTTTTTTCTTACCGGAATGCTGGTACCTTGTTACCTTTTAGTAAGGGAAGCATGGAATGATACCGCCGCGTTCTGGGGAGGGGCACTACTGGCAACCAGCCCATACTTTAACCGGCACGCTGTGGACGTTATACGTGATCCAGCCTTCCTCTTTTTTCTGGCCTGGGGCATATGGGCTACCTGGCGCCTCTTGGAGACAAAAAACTGGCGCTGGGCTGCTCTCGCAAGCCTGATGGCTGTGCTATCCACTCTTTCGCGGATTGAAGGTGCGCTTCTATTTTTTGCTCTTGCCGTGGCCTGTCTGTTGGGCAGCCGCGGCCTGTCCATCGGTCGCCGCACAGGCATGGCGGCCATTTTGATTTTTGCCGGTCCCGCATGCATCGCTCCCCTGGCAGCTTGGGTCGCTTTTCGCTGGGGGGAACTACCCACCAGTAGACTTCCGGAATTACTGTTGGTGAAACAGAGCTTTTCCCTGGTAGTTGAAAAATACCGATTGTACTATGAAATGCTAAGGACTTTGGAACAGCAGTTGCACGACGGAGGCTATTCACAAGGTTTTTTCGCACTCACCCGCCATTATATTCCATTTATCTCTCTTGTCGGCCTTGCACATAGTCTGGTGAAGATGATTCACCCGGCGATATTTATTGCCTCTTTGGCTGGTCTGAAAACTCGGCGGCATGTGTCCAGGTCCTTTCTATGGGTTCTAGGATTGGTTTTTGCCACCTACCTATTGCTGGCTATGCTGGTACGATTTCAAGATGTCTGGTATAGTAACCGATTTATCTATACGCCAGCTCTAATCTTAAGCCTGTGGGCAGGCCAGGGCGTTGTAATCATTTGGCGATGGCAGCGGGAACGCTGGCAGCAAGGATGGACTTGCTGGGTAGCCACGACGATGACCGTTGTGTTATTACTTTCACCTGCGTTTAAAGCCCTTACGTATCGCCATGGGCGAGAGACCAACATCCGGCAGGCGGGTCTCTGGCTCTCTCGCCACAGCCCTGTTGGTGCCCATCTAGTTACCAATGACAAACGCATAGCTTTTTACGCCGACAGGGAGTTTACCTTTACCCACATCGATATTCACGCGGACATAAGTAAGCTGGGCTCGCAGCACAAGTCATCGTACGTAGTCCTCAGGAGTAAGAAACGTGAACTGGCCGGATTTCCAGCTCCGTCGGGCTACGAGGAAGTACAAAGGTTTCCCGGTAAACGTGGAACCGTCGTCATTTTTCAAGTTATACAATCGCTTCGCGATTCTATGTAAGGCGGCTACGCCGCTTAAAAAAGGAAATTCCTATACTATCAAGTTAAGACCCCAACCCAAACCCTCCCCCTTCAAGTGGGAGGGCAGGGTGGGGTAGAGGTTTCTAACTACCGATATGAAATTTGCATTTTGCCTGTTCAAATATTTTCCCTTTGGTGGGTTACAGCGAGACTTTCTGCGGATAACCAAGGCCTGCCTCGCGCGTAGTCATCAAGTGGATGTGTATACCGGTTCCTGGCAGGGAGAGATACCGGACGGTTTGCAGGTTTCAACACTTCCGGTTTGGGGCTTTACCAATCACAGGCGCTATGAATCGTTTGCTAAGAGGCTCGGCAAATCTCTAGCCGGAAAGCACTATGATGCTGTCGTCTGATTCAATAAGATGCCCGGTTTGGATGTCTATTTTGCCGCAGATACCTGTTTTGCCGCTAAGGCACTTGAAAGAAGCTTTTGGTATCGTTTGACGAAGCGTTGTCGAACCCTGTTAAGCATGGAGAGATCCGTTTTTGACAAAGAGTCAAACACGGAGATCCTGTTAATCTCTGAAAGAGAAAAAAGTTTTCTCATGGACTATTATGGTACGACCGAGGAGCGTTTTCACTTTCTGCCCCCGGGAATAGCCAAAGATCGTTTTTCGCCCAATAATGTTGCGGATGTTCGCGTTCACTTACGTAATGAATTGACTATCGGTTTAGATCAAAACGTCGTTTTAATGGTTGGCTCCGGTTTTAAAACCAAAGGTGTTGATCGAGCGATCCGGGCCATCGTTTCCTTACCGGAAAGTCTTCGTGAAAAAACAATATTGTTGATCGTTGGGGAAGACAAAACAAGAC
>JAQYWL010000431.1 GCA_030145035.1 Desulfobacteria bacterium
AACTCCTTGCCAGCGACAAAGCCCAGAAGTGATTCCCGGCACACAAGCTGATGTACAAGGTGGTTAAGACTACTGAGAGCCTTGCAAGCACTTTACTTTTGCTTTTCCAAATCTGCATCGCAAGTACGAAGAATAGAAATATGCCAGTCAAGAACAGATCGATGATGAAGACCCAATCCAGTGCGAAGCGCTCCCAGGACAACGGGCTCAGAATCATGGTCCCGTAGGAAGTGACAAGATCAAGAAAGTTGTGAACCAAAATTTCCAGGAACCAGATTAGGAAAAATGTCCAGTATCTTTTTTTGCCTGAAATCTTATCAAAGAGCCAAGCAAGGAAGAGAGAAAATGGAACAGCCAGAAAGAGTGAGTTGGTGAGTCCTCGATGGTATCTTACGGTAAATTCAGTTCCAAGGAAAGGTCCCAGGAGGCTGTCTACGTCTGGAAATACCGAGGCTAAAACACCGGCAGTGAGGCCCCATCTCCCAGTGTCTCTCGTCAAACCTGTCATAGCAATAGCGTATCCAGCAAGAGCATGGGTGACCGTATCCATGTCAGACAACAAAATCCTTCATTTGGCAGTCTCTCAACCTTATCGGCACTGGAAGGGTCATTTTCCTCCGAAGTCTATAAGCCGTAGTGAACGAGTACACACGGCCTCGACCGAATCCTTGTCAAGAACCACAAAGGGCTATGAGCAAATGATCTGCCTTAGAAATAAGAATAGACTAGCATGATTATGTGTCAACATAAAGTGATTTCAGCAAGAGAAATCGAGTCTTTCATGAATCCAGCTGCTTCTGCCGACGATACGGGCGACAAGAAAAAACACCCTTCCTTTCGATTGGATCTGCCCATCAATCCACCTTCTTGAGCAGGGAATTCATGGATTCGCACGGTTTTTGGTGCGGTGGGAATTTCCGGGAACCTACATGAAAAAATTTTAACATCATCGAAAAACGACAGTAGTTTCTCGAACCCCCTATTTTGACAAAAAAAGCTGGAGTGAAAGATGTGCAAAAGGGTGGGATCTTCAAGGGTGTAACTCCGTTGACAGAAAGATAGCATAAGGTGTAAATCTAGCTTCAAGGAAAATCAGAGCCACCTTAGATTACGAATGAAGATTGAACGAGGTCGATAGTGGAACAAGGAAATAAGAGTATCTGGGAATTGGCACATGACGCATATCCTGTCAATCACCAACTGGTTTGGCTCAACAACTGCGGAACCACACCTGCGGGTACGCACATAGTGGAGGCTGTATCTCGGTTCATAAAGGGCTACAGCGAAAAGGGCGTCTTGACCGATGCTGTTAGCTACCATGACGTCAGGCAAAGCATCAAAGGAATCCTTTCGCGTCTTTTGAACTGCGATCCCGATGAGCTGTGCCTTATTCACAACACTGCTGAGGGGATGAATTTCATTTCCCACGGATTGGACCTTGGGCCAGGTGATGAAATCATCCTTTTGGAAAACGAATATCCGAGCAATGTCTATCCCTGGATTCACTGGAAAAAGAAGGGTGTAAACCTCTTCACTACTCCTATGGAAATGTCGCCTGAGGCATTCTTCGAACGGTTTAGTGGGATGATAACGGACAGAACACGTGTGGTGTCCATCTCGGTCGTACATTGGTGTACTGGCATGCCCTTGCCTATTCATCAGGTCGGTGCCTTGTGTCGAGAAAGAGGGATTAATCTGGTGGTTGATGGGGCACAAGGGGTGGGGATACAGCCAATTGATGTTAAAAAGGCTGGAATCTCTTACATGGCATTTTCTGCCTGGAAGTGGCTCCTGGGACCATTAGGACTAGGTGTTCTATATGTTTCAAAAGAAAGGCTCGAGGAGTTGGATCCGATTTTTATCGGTACTGAATCAGTCGTGCGAGATGAGGAGTATCTCCCATACAAGTCCGATTTAAAGCCGACCGCTGATCGGTTCACCTTCTCCACCGCCAATTTCAATGACTGGGTCTATTTCCAAGCAGCTCTCAAATTCCTGGACGACATAGGATTCGAAAAGGCCCGGCAGAGGCTCTTTGAGCTAAGTGAATATCTGAGCCAAGGTCTGCGACAGGTCGGCTTCCAGGTCTTGGCGGACCGATTCCCGCGTCATCCTACAGGGATTACAGTGTGTGAGAAGCCGGGAGTGCCTTCCCACGTCATTGTGCAAGAACTTAAAGAAAACCGGGTCGTTGCGGTTGAGCGCCTGGGACGGATTCGCTTTTCACCGCACATCTATATTCTCCCTCACCAACTTGACGAAGTGGTTCAGGTCCTTGCAAGCGCGTAAGGCCCCTACCCCGGGTTGAGCCTGGATTCCAGGTCGTTTCCCCTGATGCCAGCCTTCCAGCCCAGCCTCTCGGATCACCAAAATGTGGCCGAAGAGTTGACAAAATCTATGATATCCATTACACATCTTTGACAAAATCGTCTGATAGGCGATTATAGATCGTGGCTATACGAAAACCAGTTGATAGTCTCATGTCAAAGCATCGAGTGATACAGGGTCTATTATCTCACATTTGGACTATGCAGTGAATCGAATATTTTCGGGCGTAATATTACTTATAGCAGTGTTGGCAGGTATATTGCGGGAAGACAACGGGGTCTTCATTCTTAACAAAAAATTTTCAAGCGTGAAGAGCGTGAAGAATGAAGACCTGACCCCCAAGTTTCTCTTGACATCTCTGATACTATCATCTTTATTATAATAAAACTGACATATAATAGAGGTGACATAATGCCGGAATACTTTTTCTTTCCCAAAGCCCGTAAGACCCTGTTCACTGACAGGGTGTCTATTCTCAAGAAGCTGAACCTGGCTCTGGATGAACTTCAAGGAGCACGGCC
>JAQYWL010000318.1 GCA_030145035.1 Desulfobacteria bacterium
CTATGAACAAGATGTGAGCCTGGCCAAGGCAATCGAGGAGGCGTGTGTGAAGTTTGACTTACCACCCAAGGATGCGGAATTCCTTATGCGCTTCTTTGCTAAAAAGGACGAAGGGTAACCGTTCAGGGGGGGCTTTTATCTCTCGCAGAGCTCACAGAGGCTCAGAGTTCTTGAGGTGAATCCTTGAGAGGAGGATTCACCTCAAACTGTCATCCCGCTGCCGCGGGACATATCCGCTGACCATACATCCCTATCTCCATGATCAATGTTGGCATGCCCCAGATAACAAATGTCCGCCTGAGGCGGACCGAGACTTTTGTCTGATTTTTCCCCTCAAAAAATCAGACAAATTACTTATCTCTCTGAGGCCTCTGTGGGCTCAAGCGACCAAAGGGAGCGGGCGAGAGAACATTAACCCTGTAATCAGACACAAATGGTGGACTATTACGATGTCCCAGATAAAAATCCTTCCTGAAGTCTTGTCCAACAAGATCGCTGCCGGTGAGGTGGTTGAGCGTCCGGCCTCGGTTGTCAAAGAGCTTATGGAGAATGCCGTTGATGCCGAAAGCACCATGGTGGTGATGGAGATCAAAAAAGGTGGACGTGCCCTTATTCGAGTCTCTGACAACGGCGTTGGCATGGGTCGTGACGATGCAATGCTATCCATAGAGCGCTATGCGACCAGCAAGATATCGAACGAAAAAGATCTTTTTTCCATAGCCACACTCGGATTCAGGGGAGAGGCCCTTCCAAGCATAGCATCTGTTTCAGAAATGGAGATCGTGACTAGAGCAGCGTCATCTGAAGTGGGCACCAAAATCATTGTTGCAGGCGGAAAAATCAAGGAAGTTACCGAGATCGGGGCTCCCAGGGGAACGATGATCTCGGTGAATCGTTTGTTTTTTAACACGCCTGCCAGGCGAAAGTACCTGAAGACGGAGCAGACCGAGATGGGCCACATCAGCGACACGGTTACACGCATGGCCCTTGCCTGGCCAGGCATCCACTTTAAGTTCTTACACAACGGAAGGGTGCTTGGAAACTGGAGTCCCACCCCAAATTCCCTTCATCGTATAGTAGATGTGTTAGGGGGAGATTTGGAAGACCGTTTATATGAAGTGGACTACAAGGGCGGCAACGTCCGGGTCCACGGGTTTGCGGCCTCTCCGGATATCTCGCGAACCACCTCCCGAGCATTATACCTTTACGTCAATGGACGGTTTGTCCGGGACAAGGTGCTCGACCATGCCGTCATGGAAGCCTATGCAGGGCGCCTGATGAAAGGGAAATTTCCCCTGGCGGTGATGTTCGTGAACCTCGCTCATGATCAGGTGGATGTGAATGTCCATCCCACCAAGAACTCGGTTCGGTTTGAAGCCCCAAAGCAGGTCCATGACGTTGTTGCAAGGGCTGTATCAGAAAGCCTGAAGAGATTCGATCGTCCCGGATGGGGGCAAACCCAAATTGTGAAACCAACGCAGCGACCGATCCCATACAGGCCTTCTCCACCTCGCGGAACAGTCAGTGAACCCAAATCCGAACTGACGTCTCGGACTTACAGCCACGCGCCCGAGGCCACGCCGCCCCTGTGGCCTGAAAAACGCTTTGCCTCCCTCAGGATCATCGGCCAGCTCCACAATACTTACATCGTTTGCGAGTCTAATGACGGTCTGGTACTAATCGATCAGCATGCTGCCCATGAGCGCGTTGTTTTCGAGTCCCTCAAGGCTGCCTACAGCAGCTCGGCTATTGCTACCCAGGGTATGTTGGTCCCTGAGACCCTCGAGTTGAATCATCGGGAATCCGGCATCCTACAAGCGCTTTTAGAAGAGCTGGGGGATATGGGCCTGGAAATAGAACCCTTTGGAGGCAATACTTACCTGATAAAGTCGGTCCCGGCGTTGCTGGCCGGCAGACCTATCGAGCCGCTAGTCATGGAGATTGTAGAAAAGGCGGCTGAGATCGGTCTTGCCTCCGGCCTGTATCGCGGCGTGGATGAGTGCTTAAGCATCATAGCCTGTCACGGTGCCATAAGGGCAAATCAAAAGCTTGCGGACGAACAGATGAAGGCCCTGTTGGAACAACTCGATACCCTCGAACATGCCTCCCGTTGTCCTCACGGCCGCCCAACCTATGTTCACCGAACCCTGCGCCAGGTGGAAAAGGATTTTAAGCGGATTGTTTGATTAACGGGCCCCTCGCCCGCTCCCTTCGGTCGCTTGAGCCCACAGAGGCCTCAGAGAGATAAGTAATTTGTCTGCTCAAAAACTCTGAGCCTCTGTGATCTCTGTGAGAGATAAGATCACGTATGCTAGCCAGTTCCGATCCTTTCAGGGTTACAGTTGGGCCACCCTTTTATCTGCTCTTTTTGCTGGCCGAGCTCTTTACCCTCAAGAGGCCGGGGCTGTTATGGAAATACATCAGGCTGGAGGAATATCCTGCCCGGATAAAACAGGTCTCCAGGTCATCAAAAAGGACAGGGCGATCTGGCCAGGTGTATCTTTTTTCTCTGCGTTTTAGTCTTTGCCACTCTTTCAACGCCGAGGGATCTTTGTCAAACAGCGTTTTCCTGGCATGCTCGCAGAGAAACATTTCGCACACGATCGGCTTTATTCGCCAAATGCAACCCCTTTTTCCAAGATAGACACACTTGGTGCCGAGGCCTGGAAGGCTAAGGACTCGAAGCAGCCGGTCAATCTCTTCGGCTGACGATATCAGGACATTGATGACCACGTCAGCAAAAAACGTTGTAATCCCTTCACGACTGCAGCATGCACTATAATGGTCTTGGTAGCACTTCTGAGTGCAGATTTGCGAAAAATAGTCTTGCAAGAACTGGTCTGCTTCTTTTCTAAATCGGACATAGTTTCTTATCCTTGTCTTCAACTCTGCCAGTCCAGAAGGCGAAAGCGTTTTGAGGTGGCGGCGCACCAACACAATCGCTTCTGACTGTTCCCGGTTATACTCGCTCATGCACCTTTCAAATCCCGGAGAGATATCCCCTGTTCAGCGTGATAGTAACACAAAGTTTTTTTCCTTCACAAGCCGTCTTTGTAAATTTACATAAAACCACCTCTTGTGAAACCATGCATGAGTCCTTGACGCCACGCCAAAAGACTATTAAAGTATCAGAGATCCTGATCCCATATTGAAATTTCAATAGGTTACGAATGTTACCCGGATTATTGATTGATACCGGCGGCGGAGTAATGGAGTAATGGAGTGTTGGAGTAATGATTGGAAAAACATGAATACCTTGAAAATCCAGTACTCCAGTACTCCAGTACTCCAACAAGTTATGTGCCTCAATGTACAAAATTGCATTAAATCGGTATCAGATAGAATTCCGAGAGATCATGAGTTCTGAGTATATGGACTCTTAGTTCGTTCATTGTGATGCACAAAATCCCATTACTGCAAACTTTTGTATGAGCTGCGGGGAAAAGCTCAACACTTAAGTTCATTAAATCACGTTCCCTTTGATAAGCCAATGGTTGGGAGGATATCGTGTCGACACATCATGTGATTTTGGGGGAAACCGTCGATTACATCACCGGCCGCACCATCGTGGATACCCATGACGAACGGGCCAGACAGAAGATTGCCCGGTTCCTTGTAGAGGAAAAAGGCTATTCAAGAGATGATATCGAGGTCCGGCGCGAAATACCGCTGAATGTGGACGGCAACAGGGCAACTGCCAGGGTCGATTTTGTCATCTGTGTAGACGGCAAGGCCTTTGCCATCATCATCTTTGGACCTGGTTCCCTGGTGAGCCGGGAACGCTCCGCACTGGCTGCGGCAAGGCTGGTTGAAAGGTACGCAGTTCCCTTTGCCGTAGTAACCAACGGAGAGAACGCGGAAGTACTGGAAACAAAATCGGGCCAGGTCATTGCTGAAGGGCTGGAAGCCATCCCCTCAAAGGGGGAAGCACTGGAAAAAATGGGGGCCCTGACCTTTGAGAAGGTTCCGGAAAAGAGATTGGAAAAGGAGAAAAGAATCCTTTACGTGTTTGATGTTCTATCAGAGCGGGAATGTGACGAATTTACCTGCTCACTGTACTGATACAAGGGGGCATTCCTTGAGCTAGAGCCCCCACCCGTAAGCTGCGGCTGTCTGCCTTGCCCCACACCTTTTTCAATAAAAGTTACATAATTTGCTTGTGTCTTATACTTGATAGGCGTAAAGCCCAGTCAGGTAAATGATCAATATTGAATGAAGTTAATATATTGAAAAGGTTCCAAAAATGTACGGAGGCCCGGTCCAGTTCAAATCCGAGGGTGGCCTCCAGTCCACACATCATATCACAGGCTTCGCAATTTGGCTTCTCTGCCGGCTCTACTGTGCACCCGTGGGTGATGGTTCCATCCGCAGTCACCAGGAGCAGAAGCCAGGGATAGCATAGCTTGTCTGGTTGACCGACAGCCCGCAAATAGGAATCAGAGCTGACAATCTTAGGGTATTTTTGTTTTAAATCCAGTACTTGACGAGCGCAGGAGATTCTTTCTTCTTTGGATAGTGTAAGTTGGCTTACATCCTGGTAGGGGTACATAAAATTGAATATCAAACCCTTCAAGCTGGTTGATGATAGCTCCCGGCACATTGCTTCAATCTCAGCAGCATTGACTTTTGATAATGTCGTTATGGAATAAGTGTTTTTATCCGGGTAATCACGCAGGGTATCCATAATTCTTCGATAGGTACCTTTTCCCCGAATATTGTCATGTGATTTCTCTGTACCGTCAATGCTTATCCATATGGCATCCAGATCAAAATCGGGCAATTTCCTGGTGCCGTTAGTAAACAGTACACAAACCATTCCCTTGTTCTTAATGTGCTTTACAATTTCTGCCAGATCTTTTCTTAATGTGGGCTCACCTCCTTCAACGAATACAACAAAACAGCCGCGTTTATAGATGATGTCGATGATATTTTTCCAACTATCCAAAGGCAGATCATGGGTAACTTTATTAACCCATGTGCAATGAGCGCAATGCAAATTACAGCGCTGAGTTATCTTGATGGAAGCTACTACCGGCGAGGAGTCAGAAAAAAGAACGTACCTTAACCTACGATACATAAGATAGAGAATATCTAAAACCGAATTGTTAAACGTCAAAGAAATTCTATCCTTTCACTTTTTTTCTTGCTCTATACTTTATGATGTAGTCCACAAGATGGTTGTAGGGCATCTCCCAGTAATCGCGGTAAGACATTCTGCAGGTTTCAAAATCCCCATCCTTTATGGCGTGCATGAGCGGAACCTGGCTGCAGCCGCAATGCTTACAGTCAGCCTCGGCTCCATAAGCACAGTGATACTTATATTGACCGTCTGCGGCGTAGAATTCAAACAGTTTTTTGGTAATACATTTTTCAACTGAATTCCAGCAGTTCAACCCCCCATCAGTTTTCACATAATAAGCAACCCGTTGGGTGAAGAAAATTTTCTCTCCAAATTCCTGGCGGTAGCCAACAATTTCATCCACCACACTATCTCTTTCCTTTAGAGGGATGGCCTCTTTGTTATCATCATCGGGGGAGACGCCGGGACAATAAAAGCAGAAAAAGATTCCTCGCACATTCTTGCGGTGAATAAAGTTCTCTATCGTTTCTCTTAATTGAAAGCGGTTTGATTGGCATACGGTAATGTGAATCATGACTTTTGTCGATTGCTGATCCAGTATGTCGGTGACCTTCCTGAAAACTCCCTTGCCCCTCAACTTGTCATGAATTGCTTCTGGCCCATCAATAGAAAGGGAGTACAGAGCGTTATTTACCGGAGGATATCCAAGGGTACCGTTGGTAAAGATCATAACAAAGTCAAAGATCCTTCCGGCTTCCGCACAGATTTCCGGTCGCAGCAACGGTTCACCTCCTAACAGGTAAACAATCTTTAACCCTTTGCGCCGCAATTTTTTCATAAATTCCACCATCTGCTTATCGTCCAGATCCGGATTTTTCTTCTGCCGATACCAGTAGCAGTGGCTACAGCGGAGATTGCAGCGGTTGGTTATATCTATTCCCCCGCCGAAGAGGGTTTCTTGAGCCAGAATCTTTTGGAAATTCCAGGCGGTATGACAACGTCGTAATGTTTGTCGCAAAAGAAGCACTCTCGTCCGAATTGGCAATTATTTAGTGCCAATCCGGAAATACCTAAATTCCCTCCCCCTTGACGGGGGAGGGCCTGCCCTGTTAAATAGGGTTCCCTTCGGGAAATTTAACAGGGTGAAGGTGGGGGGTGAAAAAGAGTGGAATTCCACTGAGTTGTAAATACATTCCCCCTCCCCCTGCCCGCTCGTGCCTCGCAGTGGCAGGCGGGCCCAACCCCCTCCCGCGAGGGGAGGGGGAGTTTCTGGATGGAAATTATTTGGTATAATGCCGGATTTGAGTGCCGATCTCAAAATCACAGATCAGCGGCATATGATCGGATAGTCTAACCGGAGGTACCTGAAAACCCGTGGCCCTTATCTCCGGACTGCAAAAGATGTAATCGAGTTCTCTTCGCGGGGACCGGCTGGGATGGGAGGGTTTCCCTTGCCCATTGGCACTTTTTAACCCTGTGGCGGCAAGGAATAATTGCAGTTCCCGATCGCCCCATAATGCGTTGAAATCTCCAGCAACTATGACCGGTTTCTTAACATCCTTGACCATCGAATGAAGTTCTTGAAGCTGGTAATGACGATGGCGGAATTTAAGAGACAGGTGTACCAGGAAAATCGTGAATTCCTCTAATTCCAACTCCATTACAAGACGCTTGACACCTTCACGAAGATAATGAAATTTTTGGGATTTAATCTCCCGGCTAGTCAGAATCGCATTGCCCTGCTTATTCAGCACGGGAATTTTCTGTGCCATTGAAGTAGTGGAATATTTCGATTGATAGATATAATAGTGTTTCATTTCCCGAGCGATGGCTTCAGCCTGGTTGCTCTTTTCCGAACGGAAAGATCCGCTGTCCACCTCAATCAATCCGATAATGTCCGGATTCACCGATCTTATGAAACCCACTATTTTGTTCAAATTTCCGTTGGTGCGCTTTAAATAGCCGCTGTAAGGCACAGGCATGTGAAAGCGCCTCCCAATCCCTGCTCCATAGCGTATGTTGTACAATAGAAATCGCATACTATCCGCCCCCTTGATAAAATGCCTCAACCTATCCCAAGAAAGCCAGGTTTCTCGTTATTAACGTCTCAGAATTTCAATAATTTGTAGAAATTGCGAGACGTTTTTAGTGAGCCTTTCCCCGGTTTTTATCCCAGTTCAAGTGATACTGATAGAGACTATCATAGATCTTAGTCGGCCTACATAGCACAGAACGTTCGTTCAGGAAAGCCATAATGTTACGGTCCCCAAAGCTTCCCGCGTGACGGATGCAGCGGATACGAATCTAGCTGCGGATATAACGGGCAGGACCGTGCCAAGCGACTGACTTTACTTAACAATCTCGCCAAATCTGTGCTGATTGAAGTCTTAAGATGGCCTTTGATGGTTTGGGGCTCAGAAAGGCCACGTTTTCAAAGGTTCAAACCTTCCCTGAAAGAAACGGAGAACTTTTGGTTCATAGACAAATCGCAACCCACTGATTCGGTCTCTTATTTCATAGAGCCGTTTGATTCCCGCCACGACATAATCAATGTGAGAATTTGAATAA
>JAQYWL010000514.1 GCA_030145035.1 Desulfobacteria bacterium
CGAGGAATGAAGGATGCCGACAACTTCTATGAATTCTTATAGATATCGAGAACCTTGGGGCTTACGGCTGGCAAGTTGTGAGTGGCACGCCTGCCGATTACCGGATGGTGCGCAGGGCGTTCAACACAGAGGCCATGTCCTTGGCAACAGGGGACTCAAAACTCATCGATTGCTCCGTACGGGGATGCAAGAATGTAAGCTGCCAGGCATGGAGCATTTGCCGGCGTACGGTCCCAACGACCTTTTGCGTTTGCCTGGAGGGAAAATCTTTCCATCCTCTTTTTCTCCCGTATGTGGCGTCTCCAACTACTGGATGGCCCATGGCCGCGCAGTGGACACGAACCTGGTGGGTCCGCCCGGTCTTCAAATCGATTTCAAGGAGGGTCACACCGGAAAAGGCTTCTTTGATCTTCCACCGGGTCTTGGTTGACCGACTCCGACGGCTCTCTGTGGACATCTTTTTTCGATCTGTTGGATGACGCCCTATAGGAAGGTCGATCACCCCTGCCGATGTCTTCATGTTCCCATAGACCAGGGCCAGGTATCGTTTCTGCACCTGGCGCTTCTTAAATTGGTGGCTTAGGCTCTCGTGGGCCATGTCGTTTTTTGCCACCACCAGGGCGCCGGAGGTGTCCTTATCAAGACGATGGACAATGCCTGGGCGAATCCCGCCGCCAACCCCTTCAAGATCCGGACAGTGAAAGAGCAACGCATTCACAAGGGTCCTGCTCTTGTGTCCGGCCCCAGGATGAACCACAAGCCCGGGAGGTTTGTTCAAAACGATCACGTCCCTGTCTTCATACAGAATAGAAAGAGGAATTGCCTCAGGCCTGCATGTGATGCGCTCTGGGGAAGGGATTTCAGATCGGACAACATCGCCCGGCCTGGTTAGATATCCGGGTTTCTTGATGAGACCATTGACTGTGATGTGACCGCCACGAATCAACCGGCTGGCGCGGGATCGGGAGAGGGTGGGCAAGTACGCAACGATAACCGTATCGAGCCGGTGACCAGCCTCTGATTCGGTTGCGGTAAAACTAAAAAAAGGCACGGCCCTAGCTATTCGGATGCGTCAGGCGTTTTTCAATTTCCTGCTTCCTTTTCATATCCTGGCACTACACAATAGGCACTTTAGCTCACTTCTCCGCTACAATTGAAACTTTCCGCCTGACCCTATTTTGACGGCAATTGACAAACAGCTCATACACGGGATTATTCCAGGTTAAATATGCTTTTCATATCAGACATGATGGTACTCTCATCGGTTTTCTTAGCAATGGAGAGCTCTTTGAGCAGGAGACTTTGTGCAGTGTCAAACATCTTACGTTCACCAAAAGAGAGATCCTTATCTACCTTCAGCAGGTACAGATCCCTGAGAACCTCCGCCACCTCGTAGACTGATCCAGTCTTGATCTTGTCCATGTATTCACGGTACCGGCGGTTCCAGGTCTGATTGTCCGGTGGAATATCTCGTTTCTTCATGATTTCATAGACTTTTGCTACCTCCTCGTCGTCGATGATATCCCGCAGACCCACTGACTCCACGTTGTTCACAGGTATCATGATGATCATGTTGTTTTCGAGGATCTTCATGATATAGAAATCTTGCTTTTGCCCTGAGATCTCTCGCGTCTCGATCGCCTCGATGCGCCCGACGCCCTGGGCCGGATAAACTGCTAGATCTCCAACTTTGAACATATGGAAGACTCCGCTATTCTAAAATACAGAGATTACAAATTTACGTACATAAGTATGATATCACTTTTTTGCCCAATAATCAACTCAAAACACACATCTTCTTGTTTGGCCCTCTGAATGATCTAGTCGGTCAAGCCGCCTAATCAGGCCGATCAGGCCCAACCGACATGACATTTTACCAAAAAAAGGATTGGTGTGATCGCCACACCAATCCTTCATAAGGGCGGAATAGGCAGTGCTGTGCCTTGACCGCGAACGGCACCATCAGAAGGGTCAGTAGGTTATACGGTTCATCCCCTCTGATAAGCCTTTCAACACGATTGTCTCTACGGCATCTTGTGCCATGGTGATTACTTCATCCAAGACCGTCTCCTGTTGGGCGTCAAATCTGTTCAGCACGTACCCTTTGACCTCTTGCTTGGTGTCCGGACGGCCAATGCCAATACGAACGCGGGCAAATGCCCCGCTACCAAACGCTTCTATCAGAGACTTCAGACCATTATGTCCTCCATCCCCTCCTTTTTGCTTGATTTTTATTCTTCCAAAGACAAGGTCGATGTCGTCGTGAATTACCAAAAGGTCTTTTGTATCCAAATTGAAAAAATGGGCCAGGCCCCGAACCGATGGCCCACTCAGATTCATAAAGGTCATGGGTTTAGCAAGGATCACAGATTGCTCGTCCACTCTGCCAAGACCAAAAACGGCCTCAAACCGCCGTTTATCCACTAATATGCGGTGCCTGTGGGCCAGCCGATCAACGACCATAAACCCAATGTTATGCCGGGTCAGGCGGTATGCCTCCCCGGGGTTTCCCAGACCTACAATCAGACGAAATTGATCCTTCGGCATCCAAACGCTACTTGTCGGCCGTTTCCCCTTCAGCTTCGGTTCCCTCGGCTGGGGCCTCTTCAGCTTCTTCTATTTCCTCTTCAGGAATCTCTTCTTCCTCCACAGTGGGTGCCACAACCGTGGCCACTGTAAGGCCGGTGTCAGCCAGCAGCCTCCCCTTATCCCCCAGGTCAATGTCTACAATGTGAATGGAGTCCCCGATGTCGAGGCTTGTCACATCAATTTCAATCTTGTCGGGCATGTCTGTGGGAAGACAGGATATCTCGAGCTCATGGCGTACCAGTTGTAAAAAGCCTCCGCGCTCAACGCCTTTTGACCTCCCCGTGACTTCGACCGGCACATTCACTACAATCTCCTCATTCAAAGATATTTCGTAAAAATCGATATGAAGGTATTGCCCGGTCACAGGAGTGGCCTGCACCTCTTTTACCACCGCTGTAGCGTTCCGGGTGCCGCCGTTCTCAATCATAAGGTTTAGAATCACGCGTTCAGTTCCGCTCACCTTGTAGATCTTATCCAGATCGAGCGGGGAGATAGTGAGGGGCACGGATTCTTTTCCTGGGCCGTACAGCACTGCCGGGATAAGTCCCTGCCGTCTGAGTGCCCGTGCTGAACTCTTACCAAAGGTATTTCGTTGAGTAGTTTTGAGATCAAATATTTCCAATGATCTAACCCCCCTTTTTTCACCCCCTCCCAAACTCTCCAAGGGGGAGGGCAAGGTGGGGATGGTAA
>JAQYWL010000518.1 GCA_030145035.1 Desulfobacteria bacterium
TCCTTCATTTAATTTGCCACTAATTTTACGTCTCGGAATTGCAACTTCTCAATAAGTCCGTGTAGTTCCATGGCACTGGCGTTTCCTGTCATTGCGAGGAGCGAAGCGACGTGGCAATCTCCCTGGCCCAGACCGGGATTTGCTTTCGGAGGCATTATCCAAGTTCTGTCGCGCCAGGGCGGGCTTTGTTTTCAGGAGATTGCTTCGGTCGTGCCTCCCCGCCTGCCACCCGCCTGCCGACGCCTGAGACAGCATTCAGCTTATGTGCCAGTACCTCTGGCAATGGCGGGCAGGACGCCTGGCTTGCCGGGTAGTTGTAACGACGGCACAAATGGCACTGGCGGGCAGGCCTCGCAATGACAGGAAAACTGTAATTCAGGGGGGGTTCGTTCAAGCACTATTTAAGAAGTGTTTCATACATTTTTCTAACTTTAGGCACTTTAGTTTACTTTAGGCACTCCATCTTAACAAGGAGGCTGCAATGCCTGAAATAGTCGATGCAAGCGGATTGTCCTGCCCACAACCCGTGCTTATGACCTTGAATAAGATCAAGGCGCTGGACAAAGGAGAAATTGAAGTTCTGGTAGACACGGATACCTCAAAGGAGAATGTAAGCCGGGCAGCCCAAAGTCAGGGCTGGGAGGTAGCCGAAATCACCGAATCAGGTGCAGGGTACAGGCTCCTGATCAGGAAGGAGTGAGCGGCGTTGGCTTTCAAGATCTTCAAACGCAAAAAAGTCACCACCCACAAGGAAAAGAGCCCTAATCGCGGGTTTCTTTCCTTTCACAATACCAGCGAAGTCATCAAGGCCGAATCGCTCCTGAAGGAAAACGGGTGGGAGGTTCGCGTCATGGGGCCCCCGCCCGAGCTTCGGACCGGCTGCGACCTGGTCATTGAATTTCCCCTAATTGAACAGTTGAATATCTCAAGACTACTAAAAGAAAACGGTGTTACGCCAATGCAGGTAGTGCCTGTTGACAACCCCCTCCTCAAGCCGGTAGACTTATTTCAGACTATAGACTATGGCCGATATCTTATGGTTCGAGCGGCCAATATGAAACTCACCATAGACAAAGAGACGCTGACGATTGTAAATATTTCAGGAGGGGGCTGCCCTGACGTGCCCTACCTGGGGGCGAGGCTGGTCGGAAAAGATCTTCGACAAGCGCCTCCTCCTCGGGAACTTGGCCACACCCTTTGTGGGTATGCCTTGCAACTGGCCTATGAGGAGATGAAGCGCCAATGCTTGTTCTAATCGGAACGGTTCCGGACAAGAATTTCCCCCTGGTTTCGGGAACTGCCATACTGAATGGTGATTCCTTGTCCTTGGACGGCCATAAGACATTGGTGAACCGTGGCACGCCTGCATTGATTGCTGCAGCATCCATGGCATGCAAGACTCTTCGTCTCCACCCCCCATTGTCCTTTCTTGTGGGAGATATCGGCTTAGGAAATGGCAGCAGAAAACTCTACCAGCACCTGAAGGCACATCTTCCATCCCTCGATGCCAAGGTCATCGCCTTTCATTATCTCCAGCCCGATGTGGATTTGCATAACCGGGTTTTGTGGGCACTGGAAAAAAAGGGCAACCTCCCGGTGCTCATTGCCGACGCAGGCTACATGTATGCGGCCAAAATGAGCGGATTTGCTGCAAGTTACGATCTTTTTACACCAGACATCGGAGAACTGGCCTTCTTGGCTGACGAGATAGCACCCCACCCATTTTACACCCGTGGCTTTATCCTTTTTGAAGAAGAGAATGTCCCGAGTTTGATAAAAAGGGCCTTTGAAGGGGAAAATGCCGCCAAGACGCTGTTGATCAAGGGGTCGAAAGATTATATATGCACCAGGGAAAGAATCTTGGCTACCGTTGATACCCCAAGGGTGGAGACTCTGGAGCCCATTGGGGGCACAGGGGATACCCTGACCGGTCTGGTGGCAGCCCTCACGTACGGGGGATACCCTGTGGCAGAAGCGGCGACCATGGCTGCTGAGGTAAATCGGTTAGCGGGCAAGCTCGCCAATCCTACACCTGCAACACAGGTTGCTGAAATTATCAAAGAGATTCCAAAGGCCCTGGAAGCCGTCCTGAACGAGGCAGCAAAGGTTCCAGAACAAACATGCCCCACCAAGTATGCCCACGGGTAAGAAATCGGAATTCGTTATTTGTTATTCGTTATCGTTATTCGGTTCACGATTCACGATTTGCGATTTGCGATTTGCGATTTGCGGGTGAACCCAATATTCCACTTGGCGCAAAGGTAACCCTCAATAAGTTGGGGTTTTGTCATTGCGAGCGAAGCGAAGCAATCTCTTTTGTGGGGCGAGATTGCTTCGTCGCTAAAGCTCCTCGCAATGACACGAAATGAAACTGTCACGAAATCACCCCGACTTGTCGAGAAGTTACGCGCAAAGCGCCTAAGTTAGAACTTAGGGGCTTCGCCCCAATTGGAATACTGGAATATTGGAATACTGGAATGTTGGGTTTAAAAGGTGTTTTGTTCTTGTTTCTGTTTTTCACATCATTCCAATATTCCAGCATTCCAGCATTCCTGATTGACTTTGCAACAAAGCCAATAAATAGCTATAATGTCAAGAGGTTGTAGAAATTCCGAGACGTATACTTATGCCAGAAAATAACTTTAACCTAACCGAAAA
>JAQYWL010000011.1 GCA_030145035.1 Desulfobacteria bacterium
AACAAGATTCCTGTTCTTTCTCAACGCTCACTAATATGCTCAGACAGTTACACACGTTAAAATTTGATCACCTTTGAAGCTAGTATGGACCAGGTTATTTCATAGGACTAAAATGCTACCAATCGTCAATAAACAATCGTCAATCGAAAAAGGTGTTGAAAATGATAATGTCGGAAGTAAAAAGAGTCATTGAACAGGTCAGTCGTGACCGGGGCATTGACAAGGAAATTCTCATCAAGACGCTTGAAGAAGCACTCAGGTCCGCTGCCAGGAAGAAATTTGGAACCAGGGTAGATGTCGAAGTCCGCTATAATGAAGAACTGGGCGAAATTGAGGTTTTCCTGTTCAAAGACGTGGTTGAAAAGGTCACCGAACCTGACCTGGAAATAGACTTGGAAGAGGGACGTAAGCTTGACTCAGGGTGTCAACTGGGAGACAGCCTGGGGACTAAGATGGACGCAACAACCTTTGGAAGAATTGCTGCACAGTCGGCAAAGCAGGTTATCATACAGAAGATGAAGGATGCCGAACGGAATGTAGTCTATGAAAGTTTTATCAATAAAAAAGGGGAAATCATTAACGTGATTGTTCAAAGGATAGACAAACGGGACATTATCGTCAACCTGGGCCGGACCGAAGCGATTCTTCCTGCACGTGAGCAGGTTCACAGGGAAACCTATCGTCGTGGGGAGAGGATTCGGGCCTACATATTAGACGTACTACATGAGTCCCGCGGTCCCCAGATAATACTGTCTCGAAGTGATCCGCGGTTCCTGGTAGCCCTGTTTAACACCGAGGTACCAGAAATTAGCGAGAGAATCGTAAACATCATGGCTGCCGCCCGCGAACCAGGCGGTCGTGCAAAGATTGCCGTGACATCCAATGATTCGGATATTGATCCTGTGGGCGCGTGTGTTGGAATGAAAGGGACACGAGTTCAAAGTGTGGTTCACGAATTGAAAGGAGAAAAGATCGATATCATTCCGTGGCACAGTGACCCTGCAAAGTTTGTGTGCAATGCCCTGTCGCCAGCCGAGATCTCCCGGGTTGTGATTGACGAAGCTAACCGGTCTATGGAGGTAATTGTGCCGGATGAATATTTGTCAGTGGCCATTGGGAGACGAGGGCAAAACGTGCGCCTTGCTTCTAAGCTGACGGGCTGGAGCATCGACGTGAAGAGTGAGACCGACTATAGCGAGGCCATGCGGACCGGCTATGACTCCTTGATGGGTCTTCCAGGTATAGGACGCAGCACAGCCGATGCTCTTTACGAACAAGGTTTCTATTCAATTGAAGAGCTTGCCAACGCCTCTGTTGAGGAACTGATTCAGATTAAGGGGATCAGCGAGAAAAAGGCGGAAACCCTGTTGGAGTCGGCGAGAAAGGCCCTTGAGATAGTGGATGAAAACGACTATATTAAAAAGGATAAAGACATATCCGAAGCAATGGTTCAGCAGGACAGCCCTGGGGACGCTGCGGATGGTGCGGAAGATCCTGGTTGAGCCGGTTGAGCCCGTTAAAGAGATTAGTTAGTGCTTGACCGAATACCCTGTTTTTTCGGTCAAAAATTCGAAATCCGAAGCACGAAATCCGAAACAATGACAAAAATAAAAATGTTCAAATGACAAAAACATCGAATTTCCAACGTGTTAGTTTCGATCATTTTGTCATTTGGTATTCGAATTTGTTTCGAATTTCGAATTTCGAATTTCGGATTTTGCCTGAACATGAGTTTTCGTTCAGGCACCTAGTTAAAGGACTCACCAACCGGCCAAACCGGATAGATACCAAAGCAGGGGGAAATGAATGGCAAAAATCCGAATTTATGAACTTGCCAAACAGCTTAATATGACCAACAAAGTGCTTCTCGAAAGGCTACTAGAGATGAATATCAGTGTGAAAAGCCACATGAGTGTCATAGATGAAGAGACAGTCGCCGGCATCAAAGAAGCCCTTTTCCAGGGCAAGTCGGAAATTGTGACTGAGAAACGAATCAAAGGCGCGGTTATCAGAAGACGGAGAAAAGTAATCGAGAAGAAGCCGGAAGCAGAAGGAATCATCCCTGTAGCCAGGGCAGAGAGCGAGATCCCATCCAAGCTCAAAGAAAAAGAAATGCTTGAGGTCAAACCAGATCAGATTGCTCCTCCTATGCCTGATGAAGCCTTAGAAGAACAGGTCGCTGAGGTTGTTGAACCGCAGGAGCCTGCAGCCAAAACCAAAGTGGAGACGCATAAGGAGGCTGCCTCTGAACCTGTGGAGGCAAAGGTCATGGCCGCAAAGGCAAGACCTGCTAAAAAAGCCAGGGTAAAGAAGAAACCAAAGGCAAGAAAGGAACGACCGGCTAAGATCATTAAGATGCCAGAAGTTAGACCGCCTGCCGATGTCACCCGCCAGAAGGAGTTGGCTGCGCCGGTCAAACGTAAGGCGACACGTGCAACACACCTGAAACTTGTTTCCAAAGAAGAAAGGCCCGCGGCGACCGCTAAAGGCAAAGCCAGGGAAAAGGACAAAAAGAAACTCATTAGACCGGAAGAACATGAGCGGTTCTTCAAGAAAAAGATCACCTTTCGAAAGAAGGAGGTCCTGGACAAGTCGGACCTCTACGATGAAAAAGCTCTCAGGTCCCGTAAGGGCCGAAGGCAGCGTAAGGGAAAGGTGGCAATCAAGGGCGAAAAAACGTTGATTACCACCCCCAAGGCCATCAAACGTCGCATCAAGATCGACGAAGCGATTGTGGTATCAGATTTGGCCAGGCGGATGGGAGTAAAGGCGAGTGAAGTAATCACGCAGTTGATGGCTCTTGGCGTTATGGCCACTCTGAATGAGGCCATCGATTTTGAAACTGCTGGTATAGTTGCAAGCGAATTCGAGTACGAAGCCGAAAGGGTATCTTTTGAGGAAGAGACTCTCATTCGTCCTGAAAAGGATGATCCGAAGAAATTGAAACTCAGACCACCTGTGGTGACCATTATGGGACATGTGGACCACGGTAAGACATCCCTGTTAGACGCCATACGGCAAACCAACGTCATCGATGACGAGACGGGCGGTATCACCCAGCATATCGGAGCCTATAATGTCGCCCTAAAGAACGGGCAGATCGTATTCCTTGATACGCCTGGCCATGAGGCATTCACGGCTATGCGTGCCAGGGGGGCGGAAATAACCGATCTGGTTGTCTTGGTAGTAGCTGCTGACGATGGGGTAATGCCTCAAACCATTGAAGCTATGAACCATGCCAGAGCAGCCGGTGTGCCTATTATGGTAGCCATAAACAAGATTGACAAATTAGAGGCAGATCCTGAGCGGGTAAAACGCCAATTAGCAGAACACGGCCTCTCCCCTGAGGAATGGGGTGGTGATACCGTCCTGGTGAACGTGTCGGCCAAGCAAGAGAAAGGGATTGAGGAACTTCTGGAGATGATCCTCCTTCAGGCAGACGTTCTGGAATTGAAAGCGAATCCTGACAAACTTGCAATAGGACATGTTATTGAGGCCAAACTTGATCCTGGTAGGGGCTCGGTAGCCACGGTGCTGGTTGAAGATGGAACTCTTCACGCCGGTGATGTGGTCATATGTGGGCTTTATCATGGAAGAATTCGAGCTATGGCTGACGATAGGGGCGAGCGCCTTGATAGCGCCGGGCCATCCATGCCGGTCGAGATTCAAGGTCTGTCCGGGGTTCCGATGGCTGGTGACGACTTTATGGCCATAACTGACGAGAAGGTGGCAAAGCAGGTAAGTTTACATCGTGCCCAGAAGCAGCGGGTGCGTGAGCTGGCACAAAGCAGCAGGTTAACCCTGGAAAAATACTATGAACAAATGAAAGGTGACCTTGTCAAGGATCTGAACCTGATCATCCGGGCCGACGTGCAGGGGTCTGTCGAGGCCTTGACAGAAGCCGTACAAAAGATTGCATCAACAGAGGTAAAGGTCAACATAGTCCACTCTGCCACCGGGGCCATGACGGAGTCAGATATTATGCTGGCCAAGGTTTCCAACTCCATCGTCATCGGTTTTAATGTCCGGCCCAATTCCAAGGTGCGTGACCTGGCAGCCGAACAAAATGTAGATATCCGATTCTACGACGTAATCTACAACGTTGTTAATGATATTAAGGGGGCCATGGTAGGCCTGATGGAACCCACGTACGAAGAGCATCTCATAGGAAGCGCAGAAGTCAGGGAAATATTTAGCATCCCGAAGGTCGGGACCATTGCGGGTTGCTATGTGACCGAAGGAAAAATCCAACGTGGTCAGCCTGTCCGGCTCCTCCGTGATGGGGTTGTGGTCTATAACGGAAAGATAGCGTCCTTGCGTCGGTTTAAAGATGACGTCAAAGAAGTACAAAGCGGGTACGAATGCGGGATTGGCATCGAAAACTACAATGACGTGAAGGTCAATGACGTCATTGAATGTTACGAAATAGAAGAAGTCAAACCAGTCCTGGAGTAAAGAAGAAAGTGAGCTAAAGTGAACTAAAGTGCCTAAAGTGAGCTAAAGTTAAGGGATGAATATTGTGAACTTGCGGTCCTTGTTTGTTGTTTAGATTTAGGAGCTTTGGTACAAGGAGTAAAGTGAGACAAAGTGAGGGAATGAACATAATTGACTTGTAGTTTTTATTCGATTTTTAACTTTAGGCACTTTAGTTCACTTTAGGCACTTTAGACACTTGTCTCAACTCACTTTAGGCACTCGACAAATGTTTGTCGGAATCGGCACAATCGTTTTGAGGATTCCTGGAAACACCTCATTAAAAGGCAAACGCAGGATCGTAAAGGGTGTGATCACCCGTCTTCAAAACACCTTCAATGCGTCAGTGGCCGAAGTTGGCGCCAATGACAGCCACCAGCGTGCAGAAATAGGCCTGGCTTTTGTAGGGAATGATCGCCGACGGATCAATTCAAAGTTAGACAAAGCCCTAAACTTTGTTGAAGCCATGCAAGTGGCTGAAATCATCGATTCGGAAATGGAGATCATCAGCCTGTGATCCACTTCAAGCGAGCCGACAGAGTAGGAGGCCAGGTACAAAAGGAATTATCCGATCTCCTGCAGAAAGAGATTAGGGACCCCCGTTTGGATTTTGTCACCATCATGCGTGTGAGCATAACCGACGATCTCCGTTCGGCCCGGATCTATTTCAGCGTTGCCGAAGGAGAAGAACGCAAGCTAAGCGCCCTGGCTGGCTTCAAGAGCGCTGCAGGATATCTAAGGCGGAAACTAAGCCGTCGTCTCGAACTCAGACACATGCCGGAGCTAGAGTTCCTTTATGACGAATCTTTTGATAGGTCGACCAGGATAAATAAGATCTTAAATGGAATACGTAATGGAACATAGGGGCTTCGCACCAATTGGAGTGATGGAGTGATGGAGTGATGGAGTACTGGAGTGGTGGACCAAATGGTGAAAGTAAACTAAAGGCACTTCGACCCTTTAAGGGGAATGCGCTCGCTATTGCAGTTCAACGGGTTGTAGAAATTTCGAGACATAAGGGAAAGATGAACGGGATCATCGTTGTAGACAAACCGCCAGATATGACATCTGCCCAGGTGGTCACACAGGTAAAGAGGATCTTGAAAGTCAAGAAGGTGGGCCACACCGGCACTCTCGACCCATTTGCCACCGGTGTGCTCGTCTGCTGTATAAATAAGGCCACGCGCCTTGCGCAGTTTCTTACGTATGGGAAAAAGCGATATGAAGGAGTCATGAGGCTTGGGATTCGAACCGACACCCAGGATCTCACAGGCCGGGTTGTTTCAACGGAACCCGACTTGAGAGTCACAGATCAGGACGTGCGCAGGGTCTTCCTTAGCTTCCTAGATGTGAAACACCAGAATCCCCCCGCGTATTCTGCCCTCAAACACCGCGGGGTGCCGCTTTACAGGTTAGCCCGGCGCGGGACTTTCGTACAAAAACCGCCCAGACGTATTTCCGTCTATGGCCTTGAAATACTTGACATCAGCCTGCCCCATGTCCGTTTTGAGGTGTGCTGCAGTGCTGGCACCTATGTTCGTACATTGTGCGCTGATATCGGAGACGCCCTGGGGTGTGGCGCGCATTTAACCGGGTTGTGTCGAACCGAAAGTGGCAGATTCACCCTGGACGAAGCTGTATCTTTGAATGCCTTTGAGAGGCTTGCTGCAAC
This sequence comes from Desulfobacteria bacterium, assembly GCA_030145035.1. Lineage (GTDB taxonomy): Bacteria > Desulfobacterota > Desulfobacteria > Desulfobacterales. Next base: position 6,146 of record JAQYWL010000011.1, read on the forward strand.
AGGGAAAATCTCAAACCACATAATACCGATGAGCGTTGCCTTGAGGGGAATGCCGGGCATTTCAGCCAATGATGAGCTTGTACAAAAGATACAACATGGCCATCCAGTGACACACGTTGAAGTTGCAGCGGTCCGCCTTCCGCGGACTTGTCCGTGGATAAAGGTAACCGATACTCAGGGCAAACTGGTTGCCGTCATGAGTTCAAGCAAAAAAAATGGTGTGTATCCATATGCTTGTGTGTTTCCATTGTCGATTGAAAATC
>JAQYWL010000197.1 GCA_030145035.1 Desulfobacteria bacterium
GACGATTGACGATTGATTTTTCTTTCAATTGTCAATTGTCAATTGGGCATCCTTCATTCTGTAGTTTACACTTTTTGCCGGAGATCGTGTGCGAGATCGAATCAGGTGTCAGGTGTCAGGTGTGAATAAATGCAAGAGCCGAACACTGAAACCTGAAACCTGAAACCTGAAACATGGGATGGTAAAAAAGTGTAAACTACTTTACGGCGAAAATGAAAGATGCCGTCAATTGTCAATATTCAATCGTCAATCGTCAATATTCAATCCAAAGGTTTGCCTTCACAATTGTTTCATAGGGAAGAGCGACTGGCTGGTCATCAACTAGAAGCCTGACCACGCCTTCTGAAAATCCAGCGAGCACCCCCTTGAAATGCTTTTTTCCTTGCACAGGGAGATTAGTCTTGATAACCGCCGGCCTGCCTTCAAAATAGACAAAATGTTTTGGCTTCGTTAATGGCCGGTCAAGGCCTGGCGAGGAGACCTCAAGGTGATAAGGCTCGTCACAGTCCGTTCTTGCGTCCAGGATGTCTCCCAATTGATTGCTGATAACAGCACAATCGTCTAAGGTGACGCCCCCTTGTTTGTCGATAAAAACACGCAGGACCCAGCCTTTAGGTTCTCTTCGATATTCCACGTCGATCAATCTCATCTCTTCTGACTTCAGGAGCGGTTCTGCTAAGAGCTCCACATCGGCGATAAATTTTTGGGTCCTCTCATTCATCCAAAAAAAAACGGGCCTATGCCCGTTTCCCATGCCACGGTCTATCTCAATAATCTTCTTATTGAACTTTTTGAGAAAAAAACCAAAGGCAAAGATTGTCGGAAAAATCCACTGATCGAAGCAGATGCCTGGTCCGCCTGTGGCGGAGCCAGAACGACATTGCCTCAAAAAGGGAAAAGGGCGAATCCGCCTGCGGCGGACAAAAATGGAGCGGGCAACGGGATTCGAACCCGTGACACCAAGCTTGGGAAGCTTGTACTCTGCCAACTGAGCTATGCCCGCTTAAAAAAGGAAATCCCTAAACAGCTTAAAAAGCAATTTATAATCTTTTTTAAGGATTGTCAAACATTTTTCTTGTGGGCACGGCCAGACCAAAAAATCCCGAAAATCGGGTTTCAAAAGCTCTTTGATCGTGATATGGATCAACTGACGATTGATGATTGACAAACAACGAATGACCAATGACTAAACCTAGAGAGCAGATCGAGTTTGATGTGCTGTTTGTGGGGGGGGGTCCCGCGAGCCTTGCTGGTGCAATTCATCTGATGAAACTGGCCAAGAGTAGGGGCCTTGACCTTGAGGTAGCTCTCATCGAAAAGGGGGCGGACACAGGTTCTCATGCGTTGAGCGGTGCGGTTCTGAACCCTATTGCCCTCAAGGAGCTTATTCCAAACTACAGGGAAGCAGGTTGTCCCATTGAGACAGACGTTCGTGGGGATGAATTCTATTTCTTGAACAGAACACGCCACTACGGGGTTCCTTTTGTGCCAAACTACATGCACAATAAGGGGTTCCATATCATAAGCCTGTCCAAGTTTGTCTCTTGGCTTGGGAGACTTGCTGAAGGTCATGGGGTTAATGTCTTTGCGGGTTTTGCGGGCAAAGAAGTGCTTTACGGCCAGGACGAAAGCACCGTTATAGGGATTCGTACAGGAGACAAGGGGGTTGGCAAGGATAATGCCCCCAAGGCAAACTTTGAGGCGGGTATCGACATACTGGCAAAGGTGACTGTATTTGGAGAAGGCCCTAGAGGAAGCCTGCTGCAGGCAATTTCCAAGAAGTTGCACATCTTTGAGGGCAAGATGCCACAGGTGTTTGAAACCGGTATTAAAGAGGTGATCCAACTGCCTGATGCCAACTATTTTTCGGATAGCCGGGGCAATGATATTCATACGTTCGGCTACCCGCTGGGTTTGAATACCCATGGCGGCGGTTTTATTTACGAGATGAAAGACAACAGGGCCTCCCTTGGGCTTATCGTGGGATTGAGTTATCACGACACCATGCTGGATCTGTATGAAGAATTCATAAGATTCAAGCGACATCCGTTCATCAGTAAACTCATCAAAGGTGGCCGGGTCATTGAGCAGGGTGCCAGGACGATCGTCACGGGGGGGTACTACACGATGCCTAAGCTGGCCGTTAGCGGCGGTCTTTTTGTGGGCAGTAGCGCCTCAATGATAAATGCACCAGCGCTTAAAGGTATCCATACCTCCATGAAGTCGGGCATGCTTGCGGCAGAGGCAATTGTAAGAGCCTTCAGCAAGGGAGACTTTACACAAGAGGCCTTGGGCTATTACCATCACCTGTTTGAAGATAGTTGGCTCAAAAAAGAGCTTTACACGGGGAGGAATTTTACCCAGGCCGTATCCAAAAAAGGTCTGGTCAAGTTCTTGCATGTGGGCGCGCAATATCTGACCGACGGACGGGGCATATTTGATAAAATGCCCATTGAGGAGGACTCCAAGACCCTGAGACCCTTGAAAGATGTTAATTCGCACCATACAAGGAGATATGAGAAGCAGGCACATGACGGGGTGCTCTTTGTGGACAAACTCACCGGTGTTTATTTGTCCAAAACTCAGCACAGGGAAGATCAACCCTGTCATTTGATTGTTCACGACATGGATCTGTGTGTGAATGAGTGTTTTGAGACCTATCGATGTCCATGTACAAGATTTTGCCCTGGCAATGTCTATGAATTGGAGATTGACGATAAGACCCAGGGAAAAAGACTGAGGCTTAACCCTTCGAATTGTCTTCATTGCAAAACCTGCGACATCAAGGACCCATACGGAAACATAACCTGGATTTGCCCGGAAGGTGGTGACGGGCCCGGGTATACGGTTGTTTGAAAAGTGCCTAAAGTGAACTAAAGTTAAGGACTCTCCATCACTCCAACACCCCAACACTCCATAACTCTCCGCCTTATATAAAATCGCGCAACGATTTTATACAATATATAGTATGCTGCCCTTGAAGAGCTACAATAAACAATAATTTAATACAATTTATATATAAATTAATATGAATTACTTGACAAGGTTACTCATTGTGAGATAACAATTATTAGGGGCTACGCCCAAATCGGAGTGTTGGAACTGGAGCAGTGGCACACGGATTGCAGACAAAAAACATCACCTTAATAGCTATAGATGGTGGCTCACCATTTATCTTGCTACCAGGAGACAGTGTCAGATGGGGAAGAATGCTTTAAAACAGATTCGCGAATCGTTCTTGATGAGCAAGGCTGAACTTGCAAGAAAAGCCGGTGTGTCCCCTATCACCATTGACAGGATAGAAAAGGGCATGGATTGCCGTATGGAGACCAAGCGGAAGATCCTTTTGGCCCTTGGTTACGAACTTTCGGAGAAAGACAAGGTATTCAGTGGCTGAGGAAGCGACATGATTCTTGCCAAAAAAAACCACCTCATAGGCCTGGACATCGGCTCGGCAACGATTAAGCTGGGTGAGTTGGTGCAGACAAAAAAAGATCGAATCTTACAAAAGTTTGGCATGGCTGAGCTACCTCGGGATGCTGTTGTGGAAGGTCTTATCAAAGAGCCTGCTGTGGTGGCCGATACTATCAAGGAGCTTGTAAAAGACTTAAAGGTCAAGGAACGGAATGTGGCCACATCTGTTGCCGGTTATTCGGTTATCATCAAGAAGATCACTGTGGCAAAAGCGACAGAGGAGGAGCTGCAGGACAGCATTCAATATGAGGCCGAACAGTATATCCCGTTTGATGTGGAAGACGTTAACATCGATTTTCACGTTATTGGAGAACATGAAGAAAACCCGGATCAAATGAATGTGATGCTGGTCGCAGCCAAGAAGGAGATCATTGATGAGTATGTAGACCTCCTGGAAATGGCAAACCTGCACCCCCGCGTGATCGACATTGACGTCTTTGCTATGGAAAGGGCGTTTGAAGAGAATTACCTGAACGAAGAAGGAAACATTGCCCTGATCGATATCGGGGCCAACAAGATGAATATCAACATCGTAAAAGATTATATGTCTGCTTTCACGCGAGATGTGTCTATTGGAGGCGAGCAGATTATCCGAGAGATTGCCTCTCGGTTTGATTGTTCATTTGAGGAAGCTGAGGATATCAAGCTGAGCAAGACGAAGGACAAGGTACCCGAGGAAGAGGTTCGGGAGATTGTTTATTCCTTCACCTCTAACTGGTGTGACGAGATCAAGCGGGCCATTGATTTTTACTATTCTACATACGCTGATGAGGACATCAGGCGGATCATCCTGAGCGGTGGTGCCACACAGACGGCGGGATTTTCCGAGCTTCTTTCAGCCGAGACTTCCATCGATGTACGGATGTGTAACCCGTTCGCCAGAATGAATATTAACGAAAAACAGAACGACGTAGACTATCTTCAGAAGATTGCTCCTCAAGCCACGATCTGCATGGGCCTGGCATCAAGGAGGGTGGACGACAAATGATCCGGATCAATCTATTGCCGGTTCGAGCCGCACGAAAAAGGGAAAATATTCGACGGCAGGTGTCTGTCTTTGCCCTGTCTGTTTTTCTTGTCCTATCTGTCATGGCTTACGTGACGATTCACTTGGGCCGAAATATATCGGACCTGAATGCCAAAATAGAAGATGCTCAGGGAGAACTCAAGAAACTTCAGGCCATCAACAAACAGGTGAATGAAATCAAAAAGAAACTTGAGAAGCTTGAAGCAAAGAGCAACATCATAGGGATGCTGGAAGCGGACCGCGCCGGACCGGTCCGGATCATGGATGCCCTGACCAGCCTGGTGGTGGCAGAAAAGATGTGGCTGACGAGCCTGACTGAAACCGGCAAGAAGATGAATCTTGCGGGGGTGGCCACGGATAACAAGACCATTGCCGATTTCATGACCCGCCTTGAGAAGTCGCCTTACTTCAAGGTGGTGGACCTCATATCCTCCAAGCAAATCAAGCTGGAGAAGGACAAGAAGTTCAAGCAATTCACGATAACCTGTTGGCTGTCGCCCAGAGGGCCGAAAAAAGAACCAAAAACCTCATAGGTCGAGATGGCAAAACTTTCAGTACCAAGTTTCCCCTTTGAAAAAATTGCGGCACTGACCCGGGTACACAGGATTGCGATCTGCGCGGGCACGTTCGTGCTACTTGGGGGTCTATTCTTTTATTTAATCTATATGCCGAAAGCCGGCAAAATCAATGAGTTGAAGAAAAACTACGATGACCTTGAGGTCAAGCTAACAAGAGCAAGGGCAGCCGTAAAAGGCTTTGACAAGTACCAGAGGCGGTACAAAGAGGCGCAGGCAAGGTTTAGGCTCGCCCTTCAACTTCTGCCGGACAAGAAGGAGATTCCGAGCCTCCTTGAGAGCATATCAAAATCGGGTAGACGCTCAGGCCTGGAATTCCTGTTGTTCAAGCCGGAGAAAGAGGTCTCAAAGGATTTTTACGCTGAGATTCCTGTAAAGATACAGGTAAGGGGAGGATATCACAACCTGGCTATGTTTTTTGACCAGGTGGCAAGACTTTCCAGGATCGTCAATATCTCCAGCATCAAGATCAAGGGTACAAAAGATTCCAAAAAGGCCGGAACATGCCTGGAGGCATCGTGTGTGGCGACCACGTTTCGATTTGTTGAAGATGCACAAAAGGCCAAAAAGAAGTGAGGTTAGGCGCTTAGTCATGAAATTCCTGTTTTTTCTGGCAGAACATTTTTGCGATGAAGGACAAAAGCTGAAAGTTCAAAGCTCAAAGCTGAAAGGAAGAGAAGCTAAGAGTCTAAGATCTAATTCTTGCTTTGAGCTTTCAGCCTTGAGCTTTGAGCTTCTCCGGCCTGTCGCTCGCAATTTACTCATCGGGTTGACCCTGATTGTGTTCGCTACGACGGGTTGCGGAAATGGTTCGGAGTCGGAGCCTCCACAGCAACCAGCGGTTGTTCGAAAAAAGATCGCCATGGTCAAGAAGCAGACTCCTGCTGCCAGGAAACCAAAGGAAAGCGCGCCTGTCCAGCCCAAAATGGCCCATGCTCCGGAAAAGACCGGAGAAGAGGCAAAGACTCCTGTTGAAAAAACCAAGGAGAAGGTTTCCGTGGCAAAGGCCGAACCACCGTTGCCTGAGAAGAAGCCCATGGCCCAGGTGGCTGAAACGAGCCCTGAGCTACCTGCCGAAGAGGTCGACAAACAGCTCACGTATTTCTATGACCCCAAAGGTAAACTCGATCCTTTTCAGCCCCTTTTTGCAACTGAAGCTCAACGTATGGCTCCTGGCAAGAAAAAGGGGAAGAAAAAAAAGGGGCTGCCTCTCACACCCCTTCAAAGGATAGGCTTGAGCCAACTGAAACTCGTAGGCATTATCGTCTCGCCTGCCGGGAACAAGGCCCTGGTGGAAGAGCCCTCTGGCAAGGGATACATTATTTCGAAGGGGACATACGTTGGTACGAATTTTGGGCGAGTGAAAAAAGTACTCAATGACAGGGTCATCGTTGAAGAGGAAGTTGAGGATTTTGCTGGTGAAATGAAACCTCAAACAAGAGAATTGAGACTTCAGAAAAGGCCGGGACATGTGTAACATGAATCACGCATCAAAAAGGATTTGGCGCAACATTGGACTGTTGTCGACTCTTGCACTCGTCGTTGGTGTGATGGGGGGCTGTGCTTCCAAAGCACCTAGCAAACGAGGGGTCCTTGAATTAGAGGCCGCTTTCGAGGAAAAAGTCATTTACGAAATCACGGTTGCCGAGGAAGCGACCCGGGCATCGGTTATCATAAAGGGTAGCCAGCCCCTGCCCTACACCTCAGTCAAACACCTCTTGCCCCTTGGCGTAGTCCTCTATTTCCCGAAAACGTCTTTGAAAGGGGTTCGGGAGACCTACACACCGGAGAGCACTCTGATCAAGAGCATTGTTACCACCGAACTGAGAGGCAGAGGAGGTTACTCCAGGATTCAGATCAACTTGAAAGATGATGTTCCCTACAAAGCAACTCAGGAAGAGAATCAACTCTTGGTTTGTTTCAGAAAGCCGATAGCAGAACGGACTCAAGTTGAAGAGACAGCGGCCGCAGCCCCCAAAGAGCCCGCCGTCCCGGAGCCGGAAAAGGGCGTTGAAGTTGAAGAGAGACCTGAGCCCAGGGCAGATGGGGAGGAAGCTGAGAAGGTTGGAAAACCGGCGTGGGTCAACCGGATCGACTTTGTCATGCTAAAAGGCCGTAAATCAAGGGTCATCGTAGGAACCACCGACAAGGTCCGCTTTGAGACAGCGAAACCTTCAGACAAAAGGCTCTTGTTGAAGCTCTTTAATACGAAGATTCCGAAATTTCAAAAGCGTCCACTTATTACTACGCGGTTCAAGAGCGCAGTTGATCGGGTTGTTCCGGTACAAACGGCCAGGATGGGAGATACAGCCGTCATAGCAATACAACTCCGAGAGGCTGTTCCCTATAGAGTGGAGCAGAAAGAAAATGTTTTGGTTGTTGAGCTTGACCCTTCCACCGTACCTCCCAGGCCCCTGCCGGATGTGAAGGCGCCAAAATGGCAAGAGGTGATGAAAGAGGCTGAGGCGGAGATCGTAAGGGAAGCGGAGGTGCCGCCGGAGGTGCCCGTTTTGACTGAAACGGGAAAGGTTTATGCAGGGCAAAAAATATCACTCGATTTCCAGGATGCCGATATCCGTCACGTATTTCGCATCCTGCACGAAATAAGCGGGAAAAACTTTGTCATAGGCAATGATGTTAAAGGCAGGGTGACGCTAAAACTTGACAGTGTCCCCTGGGATCAGGTTCTGGATCTCATCCTTAAAATGAATAAGCTCGGCTGCGTTGAAGAAGGAAATGTTGTTCGCATCGCAAAACTCTCGACCCTGGAAGCAGAAAACAAAGCGCTCCGAGCAAAAGCGGAGGCCGAACAGGCGGCACAAGAGCTCGCGCCTTCGGTCACAGCGTATATTTCCATCAACTACGCAGACGCCTCGTCCATAAAGACGCACCTGGACGAGATCAAAACAGACCGTGGAAAAGTGACGATTGATCAACGGACCAATATGATTATCATGAAAGACATCCAGTCGGTTATCGACGATGCCACGGAGGTTGTCAAGACGCTGGATGTGGTGACGCCTCAGGTCATGATAGAGGCCCGGATTGTAGAGGCCAACACCGATTATTCTCGTGAGCTCGGCATAAGGTGGGGGGGAGGATACGGGAGAACGAAGGACGGGGACACGCACACGGTTTTTGGCGGCGTGGATGGCGTTACTACCAATTGGGCAGTTTACTTGCCCCCGGCCGGCCCCACAAGTGGTATTGCATATACGTTTGAGAGATTGACTGGTAATCATCCTTTTTGGCTCGGGGCTAATCTTCAGGCTATGGAATCCGAGGGAAAAGGCAAGATCATATCTTCGCCAAGGGTTCTTACCCTGGACAACAAGACGGCTTATATAGAACAGGGCCTCGAGATACCCTACCAGGTTCTTGAAGAGGGAGCGTACAGCCTCAAATGGCAAAGCGCCGTCCTCAGATTGGATGTCACGCCCCATATCACGCCGGACCGTCGTATCGCCATGAAGATCGTTGCCAAGAAAGATGCTCCGGATCGGTCGATTATAGTCATGGGGGCTCCGGCAATTGATAAAAAAGAGGCAGGTACAGAACTGCTGGTAAACGATGGAGATACCATCGTCATCGGCGGCATCATTACAAAGGAAATAACATTGACGAAAAGTGGCGTGCCCGGGTTTTCTAAGATCCCATTAATAGGATGGCTCTTCAGGTCAGAATCCAAAACAGAGCAAGAGAGAGAACTCTTGATTTTTGTTACGCCCACTATAGTAGAGCTTGAAGAGACACGTCTTACGGTAGAAGTGCAAGAATCAAACCCCTAAGCCGGAGAAGCCGGAGAAGCTCAAAGCTCAAGGGTGAAAGCTCAAAGCAAGAATTAGATTTCGTAGGTTAGGTTGAGCACGTTCCAATGATGTTGGGTTTCGTACCTCAACCCAACCTACAAGGTATGACAGGGCTGCTTTGCTCAAAAACACAAGGGCAAAACCCAACATTCCAACTAAAATGGATTTGACCTATGATTTATAGGACGATCTTGATCCTTTTTACAGCCCTTTGTGTCGCGTTTGTGCACACTGGAAATTCCAATGCGGGGGAACCTGCGGAAAAGACCCTCGAACTTGAGTCAGGATTCTACTATACCATCCAGAAGGGTGATACCCTGTGGGACCTATCTGAGCATTTTTATGATTCCCCCTGGGTGTGGCCGGATCTGTGGGAGAAAAATAAGCGGATTCCCAACCCCCACTGGATCTATCCGGGCGAGCGAATCCGTCTTCTTAGCCGTGAGAAACTGGAAACAATGGTCCAGCCCGAGCCCGAAGCAGAACCCGAAGAGGCCATGCAACCACAAGAGCCTCCATATTATCGATATCCTGCCATTAACAGCGTGGGGTTTATAAGGAAGAAGCCTGTCAGTCCCTCCGGCACCATCTTCAAGGTCAAGGAAGACAAGGTTATGATAAGCCAGCGGGATCTGGTCTATGTCCGGCCTCTCGAAAATACCACCTTTAAAATAGGGGATCGTTTTACTGTGTTTCGAACGTTTAAGCCTCTAAAGGACAAAGACACCGAAAC
>JAQYWL010000484.1 GCA_030145035.1 Desulfobacteria bacterium
CTCCCGCAAGAAGACTCTGAGCAGAAAAAAACAGACCACACCAGCGGCAAAAATAACCGTAGTTTCAAACATGGTGTCAAAACCGCGATAGTCCGCAAGGACTGCGGTCACTATGTTGGGCACGGAAGTTTCCTCCATGGTCTTTTCAATGAAGTGAGGAGAAAGATGCGTGCTGGCAGGAGAGGCCGGGTCTGCCCACCCCGGAAAATCAACCGTGGCATAAATCAACAGTGAACCCGTCAACACCGCTACGATGAGTCCTATGATCTTCAATCCTTTGTCCTCCTTGACGTGCGGAAAACAGCCGCAACGAAAAAGACCGTACTGGCGCCCGCCCCGACCGAAGCCTCGGTAAAGGAAACATCCACCGCCCCCATGATGGACCACAGCAGGCACATCATGAAACTGTAAGCCCCAAAAAGGATAGACGCCCCAAGGAGATCCTTGACGGTAATGGCCCCAATGCCGGCTATGACGACTAAAGTGAGAATGGCCAAATCTAGCTGCCAGATCATCAGGCTATCTCCTTTTCTCTCCCTTGATCCAGGGAGCCAGCCCGGCCCTTACCCCGGCATCTACAATAGCGTGGGTGGCCGTGGGGCTGGCCAGAAAGATAAAGACCACGATCAAAATAATCTTGGCGCTGGTCAGCAAGGTGCCCAGCGAAAAATGATGAAGGTTAAACAGGGCAAGGCCTATCAGTGCCAACAGCAAGCCCAGCGTGTCGAGTTTGCCAGCCGGATGCAGCCGCGAATAAAAATCAGGGAAGCGCAGGATCCCCACAGCACCGCCAGTAAAGAAAAAGAGCCCGGCAAACAAAAGCAGGCATACGATTATGTCCATCCGTCACAACCTCCCAATACTCCACACTCCGTTAACTTACGGCAGTTCATCGTACAACCCTTTGCGCTTTTGAAAGTACCTTGAAGCCGCCAGGACCGCGAGGAAGTTCAACATGGCGTAAGCCAGGGCAATGTCCACGAACATCTCCACCCGATGGAAGATAAGGCCGATCAGGATCAGCAACACCGTGGTCTTGCTCCCTATGGCATTGGCGCCGATCATGCGGTCCACCACTGTCGGCCCAAACAGGGGGCGGTACAAAGAAACGAGCATCAAAAAAGCCAGGTAAAGACCCGAATACAAAAAGACGTTATCCATCAGACCTCACCAAATGCTTTGGCAATATTTGCTTCCATCGCGCCCGGCAAGGGATCTCCGGACGCCTTGTCAATGGCATGGACCTTAAAATCCCCATCAATCGATACATCAACGGTAATGGTCCCGGGGGTGAGTGTGATTGAATTGGCAAAGGTCACCAGAGCTAAGTCACTTTGTAGCTTGCTTCGAAATTTAACGATTCTTGGGTCGATCAGTTCCATCATCCTTGGATGGAAGACCAGGTAGGTCACGTGAAGATTCGCCTTGATGATCTCGACCATCAGCCATGGGACATACCTGACAAACCGGGCCCATTGACGCAACAGCCCTTTTATTTTAGGGGAAGAAAACAGCAGGTCAGACGAAAGGTAGGCAACGATTCCACAAGAGATGAGCCCGAGGCTGAGATGAAAGGGATCAAACTTGCCCGAGAGCACAACCCAGGTACCGCACATGATAATGAAGGTAAGGAAAAAAGGGTAAAAGAAGAGTCTTCTGCTTTGAGGATTCTCGATAGCTGGTCGGTCCTTGTTGCTGTTCCCCAGGTCCCCGGTCCGCAGATTTTCTTGCTCTTTTTTATCCAAAAGGTGGCTCTCCTTTTTCCACATGATCATCACACCGCTGTTCGTCCTCTTGCCGTGTCTTGGACAGAGCAATTGATATGCCAGAATCTTATTCAGCGAGGTATTATTCTTATAACAGGTTGATTTTACAGCTTTTTTTTTGAGACAGCCCGAGAGTCAGGGTTTTTGAAAAGCGGCATATTCATGCCAAATAGGTGAGCGTAAGATAGCCTTTGGCATTTTTTTGCCGATTAGGCCACTTCAAGTAAACGCCCACACCCAGCCCTCCCCTCTCCGAGGCGTAGGCCTTGAAAGGCTAAGCCATTTGCTATCTTTGTAGGTCGGGTGGTTCTGCGAAGCAGGTTCACCCGACAACTATTTTCGTCTGATCAACCTCGCTTCGCGAGAACTTAGTAGCGCTATGACAGACGCAGAGCGTCTAGCGGATTGGGTTCCGACGCAGAGCGTCGGAGCCAGAAGAATAGGTTGTAGAAATTCCGAGGCGTGATATATGCTCCAGCAGTCTTGGTCTTTCTTTCAGGAGATAGGAATTCGAACGGTGAAGGTGCTTCCGACACCCGCCTTGCTCTCAAAACTGATATCTCCTTCGAGCTTTCTAACAATGTTCTGGCAGATAGAAAGTCCCAGGCCTGTCCCCTTCCCCGGGGGCTTCGTTGTATAAAAGAGATCAAATATCTTTGCCTGAGCTTCCTCAGGGATTCCCACACCGTTATCTTTGACGCTTATCTCGGCCTCTGAGTTGGTCTTGATCGTTCGTATCTCAATGCGTCTCTCGCCTCCCCCTTTTTCTAGTACAGCGTGAATGGCATTCGTAATGAAGTTCACAAAGACCTGCTCCAACAATCTTGGGTCCGAGTTCACTGAAAGAGGCCCCCCGGCAAAATTGAAGTCGATTTCAATGGAGGTATGTTTCAGTTCAGGAGTGAGAAAATCGATCGTCTCTTTGAGTACTTCGTGGATGTCGAACTCTCTTTTGGTCGGAGCTGATTCGCGGGCAAAGTCCAGAAGTTTGTGGGTGATGTTACTACAGCGCCTGGTGTGAGCGCTAATCTTTTCTATGGATTCCTCCAGCTCTTTGCGGTCATCGGAGTTCAGGCCCCTGGCATCGCTGACGACCTCCCCTGCCCAACCAGACGCCTCATTAATAACTGCGAGGGGATTGTTGATCTCGTGAGCCACTCCAGCGGCTATACGACCTATTTCTGCCAGCCTGTCTACCTGGATGAGGTCTTCCTGGAGCTTTTTCCGCCGGGTAATATCCTGGCATATTCCCACCGTACCGACCCTTTGGCCTTCTCTGTTGGTCAGGTCCATCAGAGAGACATTACAATAAACCGTTTTTCCTTCCTTGTGTCGAAAGGGGACCTCCAGCGCCAGCGCACAACCCTCTTGCTGGCAGGTGTCAATCACAGGCCCAAACGATTCCGGGTCTTGGGCCAGAGTCTTGACAGGCCTGCCCACTACCTTTTCGAAGGCATAACCCAGCACCTTTTCGCCCCCCTTGCTAAAAGAAACTACAACCCCCTCGGCGTCTGTGGCAAAGATCAGTTCGGTGGAATTCTGCAATATGCACCGAAGGTACCCTCTGGCTTGCTCTAACTCTATCTTGTGGCTGGCCAGGTCCCGGGTGAGTTTCTTAAGTTCGGCTAACAGTGAACTATTCGACTCCATAGATTTTATGCAGCTCGCCAATCGCCTTTCTCATCCCGCGCTTACCCAGCCCTGCTCTATAGATTTCCTCCACTTGTTCTTTGAACTTGCTCCCCTGTATCTCCATCCTCTTCTTATAGGCATCTTTGATGACGGCCACAAGATTATCGTAATCAACTGGCTTGCTGAGATACTGAAAAGCTTCCAGTTGGCCACTTTCTAATGCCGTATCTACGGAGGCATAGCCCGTCAATACGATGCACTGAAGGAAGGGCTGGATTTCCCTGAGTCTCCTTTGGGTCTCTACCCCGTCTATCCCGGGCATCTTGAGATCCACAACCGCTACATCATAATGCTCTTCTTTTGCCGCCTCAACAGCCTCTTCACCAGAAAAGGTGCTCTTCACGGTGAACCGTTGCTTCAAAAGCCGCTTGGACAGGTATTCAAGCAAAGTTTCCTCATCGTCTACCAAAAGAACTCGAATGTTTGGCTGATCGTTCATAGGTTCCTCCTTGGGGTTGGTATTAAGCCTTCATAGGCTCGTGGTTAAAAAGATTAACAGCCGAAAACCCTGACAACTACACTCCGTTTAGTATTTTCTTGCCCAATTGTCAAGGAAATCTACCAACCCCGGGTTAGGTTGCCGCAACGAGTTCGCTGAACAGATTCTCTTTAAAAAGGATCCCTACTACGTCTTCGCCTTCTACTACGGGGAGCCAGTCGATCTTTCCAGAATTCATAAGATGTACAGCTTCCATGAGTGTACCACTTTGATGAATCACATGGGTCACAGGTGACATGATTTCGCCGGTTGGCCTCTCCAGTATGGCCTCGCATTCCTCCCTGAACTGACCCTGCCAAAAGATCGGAAGTTCTTCCATCGACTCCGTAGAAGGTTCCATATGACCAAGGATATCATTAACCGAAAGCATGCCCAGGATCTCTTCGTTCTTCTCCACCTCGTCAACCACCAGCAAGAATGAACAAGATCTACTCTGCCGTTTCTCGTCTAGCATCTTGACCGCGTCTGCCACTTTTGTGTGGGGCGATATGCGTTGAAGAGAGCCCAGCTCAAGCAGTAAGTCTTTTATTCTTTTTTCAGGCATTTCGGCCGGATTCGCCTTGCATTGCATTGGGGCGCAGCCCCTAAGTTCTCCTTCGGGGCCGGATATACTACCCGTTCACATGATAATCAAGCAAGTCATGTGCCAGAGCCCAGTTGATTCTCAAGCAGTCTGGTAAGGTATTGATTTCGCAGCACTTATCTGTGGAGCTTAAAGAAGCTCTATGATCCAACAAAGCGGCAAATTTCTGCCGATAGCAACAGCACAAAATAATTGTTGACATTTTTTTGCCGTTTTCTATAATAAAAAGAGAAGTTCTAAGCCCATGACGTATCTTCCTCAAATTATGTGGTAGGCTGGATGAATGCTCTTTGTTTCCAATACTCCGCGACCGATTACCCATCAAATATGAATAGGATACCCCGCTACCCATGTGGCTTTTCAGGCCGCTTCTATCATGGCATGGTATTTGTATCAACCCGAGAAGGGAGGGATCAACAATGATTCCTCAAAAGGTTGCGTTACATGGCCAAATCGAACCGGACCTTTTTCCGGAGCTTGTGGTTGTAACCGAGCACATGCGCTCGGTTATTAGAACCGTACAGCAAATAGCACGGTTTGATGCCAATGTCCTTATCCCTGGCGAATCTGGAACGGGCAAGGAACTTGTGGCCCGCATCATTCATCAAAAAAGCAACCGCAGGGATAAGCCATTTGTGCCAGTTAACTGCGGTACCCTCTCCGGGGAGCTCTTCGAAAGCAAGCTCTTTGGCCATGAAATGGGAGCCTTTACAGGGGCCATCAGGCAGACCAGGGGAAGATTTGAGCAGGCCCACGATGGGACGCTCTTTCTGGATGAAGTCTCGGAGATTTCCCCGCTTAATCAGGTGAACTTTCTGCGAGTGCTCGAGGATGGGTGCTTCCGGAGAATCGGAGGTGAAGTCCCGATCAAAGTCGATGTTCGCATCATAGCAGCTACCAACAAAGATCTTGCGACAGAAGTCGAGGCCGGGCGTTTTAGAAAAGACCTCTACTACCGTCTCCAGGTTATCCCGATCAAACTTTTAGCCTTAAGGGAACGGAGGGAGGCCATCCCTCATCTTGTGAGCTATTTCCTGGAGCGATTTGCCAAGATATATCAAAAGGACAGGGTCACCGTTTCCCCTGATGCCATGCAATTCCTCACGTCCCACGAATGGCCTGGTAATATTAGAGAGCTCAAGAATCTAATGGAGCGAATGTTCTTGATGGCATCGGTACCCACCATAGATCTGGAGGATTTTCCGGAAGATTTTCTGGAAGGGGCTCCTAAGCTCGACACAAAAGCGGTTCAAGAGTCTCGTGATATAAGCGACGTGTCATCCCCTCTCCAAATCCAGGGCGGCATTGAACCTTTGCAAAAAGCGCGGGAAAGGCTGGAGAAATCTCTTATCTTAAGGGCCCTGGAAATAACGGATGGGCAGAGAGCCAGGACGGCTGAGCTGCTTGAGATCAAGCCTCGTACCCTGCGGCAAAAAATGAGCAACTATAGTATTGAGTTTCGCAGGACCCGAAGAAAAGACTCGTAAAGTCTGTAACTTCTCAATAACTTGAGGGGGGGCTCAATCCGCCGTCGGCGGACCCGAACTTTCGAAAAGTTACTAAAGTCTCGAGCCTGAGAAATGAGTGTAGCTTTGGAAAGGAGGAGCGAAGATGAAGCCCGGGCTCTTGCTTGTCGATGATGAAGAGATGTTTGTGGAATATCTTTCCAAGCGCCTGATAAACCGCCAGTATGATGTGACAACGTGCTTGAGCGGTGAAGAGGCCCTTGAAAAGGTCACGGATTACGATTTCGACGTGGTCATCCTTGATATTCTCATGCCGGGTATTGACGGGATCGAGACCCTTAGCGAGATCAAGAAGCTAAAGCCCCTGACAGAAGTCATCGTGTTGACCGGCCATGCCTCCCGGGAGTCGGGCATTGAGGCAATGAAGGTTGGTGCCTACGATTGTCTCAGAAAACCGTGTGACACCGATGAACTGGTCTCCAAGATCAACCAGGCCTATGAGAGAAAGGCAGAACAAGAAGCACGCATCCGTGCGGCCAAAGCGGCCGAAATCACGTAGTCACCCTTCAACATATGGATAAGCCTCTGGAAATTCAGGCTCTTTTCAAGGGCAGTCTTATTGTAAAGATGGTCCCCTTTGCGGGTTCACTCTCTACAGAAACGGTTCCCCTTCTTAGGCTTCTCTTCCATGGCCTCGATAGAATATTTTACTTTTCTTCTCCACCTGAAATGCTCTCCCTCTTGCCTGTCAGATAAGACCTTATCAGTTCGGGTAATTCACGGACATTAATAGGCTTTGAGATATAGCCTTCACAACCCGCCTCAAGGGCCTTTTCTCTGTCTCCCCTCATTGCATGGGCTGTTAAGGCCACTATGGGGATATCTTTAAACTCCTCCTGGCCCTTAAGCCTTCTCGTCACCTCATAACCATCTATCTTGGGAAGTGAGCGATCCATCAAGATCAGATCTGGTTTTTCTGCCATTGCTTTTTCTAATGCCTCCTCTCCATCAACAGCCTCAATCGTCTGATAACCCCTGGTCTTGAGTATCTTCACCACCAGTTCCAAACTATCCTGATTGTCGTCAACAATTAGTATCTTCTTTGGTAAGTCACTTTTTAACTCTTCCATCTTCCCTTCCTTATACTTATTGCACTTCGCTGACCTTATTAATAGTATCCTTAAGTTCTTTCAAAAGGTCTTCTTTACTAAGCACTCCCTTGTTCAATATCGCCTCTATCCTGTCGTTCAGGTCATCTATCTCTTTTTCAGTTAAATCCTTGTGGGTAAGGACGATGAGGGGAATATCCTTTACACCTTTTTCTGT
Organism: Desulfobacteria bacterium; assembly: GCA_030145035.1. Classification (GTDB taxonomy): domain Bacteria; phylum Desulfobacterota; class Desulfobacteria; order Desulfobacterales. Next base: position 7,333 of record JAQYWL010000484.1, read on the forward strand.
CTTGAGGTATTCAATTACATCGAAACCACTCACCTCTGGCATTGTCAGGTTTAAGACGACAAGGTCGGGTCTAAAATCCTGTACGGATTTGATGGCATCCTTACTATTATAAGCCGTTGTTATCTGATATTCTGCTTCTTTAAGGACATTACCGATCAATCTTACCGTCTCTGGGTCATTATCGACGACTAACACCCGTTTAATCTTGCCCAACTTTTCCAGGTTTCTTAATTTTCTTAATAGAGCCTGCTTTCCTACTGGTTTTACAATATATTCTGTGGCGCCAAGGCTGAAACCCATTCTCTTGTCATCCACGATGGAAAGTATGATTACAGGGATATCCTGGGTTTCGGGAGTCTCTTTTAGCTCCCGTAGCACCTCCCATCCATCCTTTCTTGGCATCAGAATGTCTAAGGTAATGGCCAGGGGGTTGACCTCCTTTGCCTTCTCCACCGCCTTTTCACCAGAGATAAGGCCAACTACTCTGTATTCCTCTCCTAAGTATTTCCTGATAATACAAATGCTCTCTATATTATCATCTATAGCTAATACAGTCTTTTTGGCGACTTCTTTCCCTTTGGGTGCTTCAGCTTCCACCGGCCTATATTCTTCAGCTTCCACCGGACCATATTCTTCTTCTGCCTTGAGCACAAGTCCTTCTATGAGCTCACAGCCTTTACAGAAATCTACCTTTTCCGGATAAGCGGCTATCTTCATGCCCGCACAATGAGTTCCGAGAACTAACCAGCATCTGCTATCCTCAATTCCATATGCAGGACAGCCGGGCTGCCCACAACGGACATATTCCCAGCATCTGATAGGCTTGCCGGCATATTCAGGCTCCTTCAAAAAGGTCTCAACGGGCTTTCCAAAATAATCGGCCATGGCTTCGGCCATCCTTGGTTCTACTATAGATTCTCCGGGCCTTTCGAGTATCTCTTTCTTCAAAGGAATGGTGAAAGAGAATTTGCTGCCCTCTGCATGTTTACTCGTTGCCCAAATCATGCCTTTATGCAATGCCACTAGTCCCCTGGCAATACTGAGGCCGAGGCCGGTGCCTTCGTACTGACGAACAGTAGTGAGGTCTACCTGGACGAACTTATCAAAGATTGTGCCGAGAGCCTCCTCCTTTATCCCTATTCCTGTGTCTTCCACGCAGACCTCTGCAAATATGGGTGGCTCTCCGGGTTTAACACCTCGCTCAGAGGGTCTGGCGGTTATGGTGATCCCTCCTTTACGGGTAAACTTGATGGCATTGGATAAGAGGTTTATCAAGATCTGTTTGATCATATCCTCATCGCCATAGACTAAGCCTAAACCCTCATCGACATAATCAGTAAGCGTGAGGCCCTTTTCTTTTATCAAAGGTTCAAAGGTAGGCATGACAAAATCGATGAGCCATTTCAGATCGATCTCCTTTGACTCTAATTTTACTTTCCCTGACTCTATCTTGGATATATCGAGGATGTCATTTATCAGTTGCAGGAGATATCTGGAATTACCAGCAATCTTCTTGAGGCTCTTTTCCTGTTCTTCATTAATAGGGCCATCAACCCCGTCTACTAATAGGTCAGTATAACCGATGATAGCATTCATGGGCGTGCGGAGTTCATGAGACATATTGGCCAGGAAAGTCGATTTTAGTTTATCCAGCTCCCTGAGCTGCCTGTTAGCCTTTTCTAAAAGTGTTAAGAGCCGGGCCCTTTCATCTAATAAGGCAGTCTTTCTTTTGATCTCTTCCTCTAATTTTCTACTGGCTGACGAGACGCTTTCGACC
>JAQYWL010000181.1 GCA_030145035.1 Desulfobacteria bacterium
AATATGATGGAATTCTTATGTTGAGAAGTGTAATGCTTTGACTTGATCTAAGAGGCTGGAATTAAATAGGTTTCAGATTGGAGAGATTTATCTACTCTACATAAAATGTTACTCTACATAAGTACGGATCTGCGCGGGGGGTGCCGGGCAACCGGCATTCCTACCGCGACCAACATTTAAAGTTATCAGTCATCAGCAACATAAAGCAAGGCCCCCTAATAGCAACCTAAAGTTTAAATGTTGAGAGCGTCCCCGTTCGGTCTCCTATTTCCTCATCTGTTTCTCAAGTTCCATTCTTCGGGTCTGAAGTTCATTCAATCTCTTTTTCAGATTGGCGATTTCCTTCTTGATCTTGCGAAGCTCTGTCTGTTTCTTGACGCTCGACAAACGATCCTTGCCAAGCTCTTCGGCGATGTACTGCTCAAGCTGACTTCTCAAAAGTCTGAGATATGGATTTCCCCATATCGCCCCTTCTCGATATTCAAGTTTGCCGGCGCGTATGCCCTTCACAATGAAGTCTCGGTCTACTCCATATTCCTTCTTCGCCGTTACATCGCTAAGAGTTGCCCCTTTGCGATTCCACTCACCGTATTCCGCCATGTTTTATCTCTGTGACCGAACGGAGCGCCTCACGGGCCGCGAGGTTACGAGCGGTCCTCGTGCAGGCGCAGGTTAGCTAAATCATTTTTTTGATCCGATGACGAGATTGTCCACGACTTTAAGAATAGAGGTGTCCCAAGGATATTCTTCCTTTCGCGCCATCCACTTTTCTGCCTTGGATTGAAATCCTGTGTCGCAAGCAACTGGTATAAAGAATTCCGAGATGATTCCCTTCATAAGTTGCCATTCGTAATCCAAATCATTCTTTATAGTTGTGTTACCGCGTAAAAACCAAAGGGTGTACTCACGATCAATAGGGGGGATGATGTTAGGCAACATGTGATGCATAACCTTGGAGTTTCCTACAAGGCTCGTTCCGCTAGCCATCACATTAATTTTCTGAAAAATCTCTTTTAGAAGTCCCCATTTCACCTCATTCATTTCGTGAAAATTAAATTTCTGCGCTTCAACAATTTTGTCTTGGAGAATTTCAGTGCTTCGTTGGAAAGTGAGGAAGCTTTGCATCTTGGACCCTCCTTTGCCCATTCTGTGCATTCCCCATGACGCAAGGGTTGCGTAAACGTATTCTAAGTGAGATATTGACACCGGTGCTTGCCGTGTTTCGAGAGCGCGCTGATGAAAATAAAGGCTTGGGCCGCGAAAAGTTTCAGCCTTGTAGTAAGATTGATGATATTTTTCAGCGTTTATCAATATGTTTTTAACCTTATCATCATAGCTCATTACTTTGACGGAATGAGCTGTTCGCTTCACCGATATGTGTGCTTGCCTTGCTTGACTGTAAAGATCTGTTAGTTTCATTTATCAAGGAAATTTTCATTGGCTTGAAGATCTTATCACAGAAAAATATTTCGCTCGTTCCGACGAGTGTATAAATTTGTGCTAAAATCGTATGATCTATATCCTTGTAATGCCCTTTTTCTACATTCCTAAGATGGGCCGGTGTTCCATATAGATCGGGATACCTCATTTTGATTTCGTCCCTTATTTCTTGCGGGGTCACCGGAAGATCAGCAGATGCAACGATTTTTTTACAGCGTCTTTAAGTTTCGTTCGGATGGCTTATCAGCGCCCAGTAGTGGGGTGATGACCAGAATAGTCACGATCAAGATCGCTGGCGAGACATATCTCAATTTCTTTCGTCCTTTAATCGAAATTTTCCGTCTCAAGCAACGTATGTCCACGCTTAAGCTTCAACCAGGCGGATTAAGTCATCCAATGAGGTCGCTCGGCCATGCAATTCTTCACGGTTTCACGCAGCCAATCCTCAAGTTCCTTTACGACGTAAAATCTGGGAAAAAGAAGATTGTCATCCGGTGTGATTACACCTTCACGGAGAGCGGTCTTGGCCAAGGCGGTCTCGGGGTAAATACGAATTCCTATAGCGACTTTCACAGCCTCGAGTTGCAACGAGTCGGCAAAGGCGAGGCTTTCTTCTACTGACTCTTTGGTCTCACCTGGCCCGCCCAATAGCAAAAAACCCATTCGGCGGATGCCGTGGAGTGCGAGCATGTCAGAAGTTCGGCGGACCTCTTCGGGATCAAACCTTTTATTCATACCTAGTAGTATTCGCCTGGAACCACTTTCAAATCCCAGAGCCACCTCTCTACAACCGGCCCTGGCCATCTCCTCGACCAAAGCTTTGTCAGTCTTTCCTGGGTAAAAGATACATCGCCAGGATATTCCCAATTCCCTGGCAATCAGTGCACGGCAAATGTCTTTGGCGTAGGACAAAGGGATATTGAACGTGTTATCGGTGAAATAGAAACGCTCGAATCCAGCCTCAGCGTGCCCTGCGATCGAAGCGACGACCAGCTCAGGGGCGCGCTTGCGGATAATGCGACCTTCAATAGTCCCAGTGGAGCAATAGCTGCAGTTCATGGGACATCCCCGTCTGCTCTGAACAGGCATCCACAGCTCTGGATCCCTGGCAACAGAAGGCGACCATAAGTGAGCATCAGGGAGAGGTAACGAATCGAGTTTTCTTGCAAACCTTCTCTTACCCTGAACGACTCGGCCGGGGACATAAAGACCTGGTATGCCCCGAATATCGGCCCCCTTTTCCATGCGTGCCAACAGGGACGGGAAGGCCATCTCTCCTTCCCCTTGAATGCCCATGTCTGCAGCCAAATATGCCAGAGCGCTCTCAGGGAATATGCTGTAGCCTGCACCACCCAGCACAATACGGGCATCTGAAAACCCACGGCAATCAGCAATCACGTCCCTGACCTGATTCAACAAAAATCTAGGGTTTTCAATGTTCTGATCATCGATATTCCTCACTGAAATACCGATCACATCGGGACCAAACCCCTCTATAGAGTCCTTGATAACCGAACGAGCGTCACTAACGCCCATGAGATCCACCAGTTCCGCCTCGTGGCCTGCATGACGCGCAGCCTCGGCCACACAACCCAATCCCAGGGGTATGATGGGCATATTGATAGGTTCCGTGTTAGCGGAGATCAGAAGGGCTCTCATCGCTCTTGGTCCTTTTCCACATTCCTCAATTCACGTACACAGCTTACCAATACACAAGGAACTCTTGGGGACGTAGTTAACTTTTTAACTTAAGTTTACCCAACCAGCGAATATTTTTATAACCCATATCGATCTTGTACATCAAAGAATAGCTTTATTTGTTCAAACGCGCTACTGGGCAAACTTGTGGACAAAATCGTCCCAGAGTTATTTAACCAATTCAACAACCCCAAAGTCGCCTGCTGAATGTTGAGACCTGACCCTACCTGCGCAGTCATAATCTAGTCAAAAAGCGAAAAGTCCATCTGGCCTTGTCTTCTCGATCCCACGGGTTTGTGTTTCATATTGGCGAAGCAGAGCCGCAAACTGACAAAGGGAACCAGCAATCCGAGGGCAAATCCACTTATCATTTTGATCTGAGCCTCTTGGAGTTGGTCCATCAGTGTCCCCAATAAGTTCAGATAGCTGCAAAATGAACTGAGAATCTGTAGTCTCCAGGGACAAAGTAACGCGGCAATGAGCATGTTCTGTGAAGATTTTGCCTCCCTTTGATTTGACCAGTTGTTCAATTTCATGATTCATTGGCGAATTGGTCAAGTGCAAAAGAAACCGATCTAAACCTGTCACTTCGACATAAATGTGACAGGACATTGAACCCCCACCAGATTCCTTTACGTCGTCAACCCTAAAGAAATACTCCTTCGCAAAATACTTTGACTCCTTATTTGCAAAAGTAGGATAGGAATTAAGTAGGAATGTCTTTAATTCCAGAGACATTGCGTCGTCCGTCTTTATTATGGAGCCAACGCTAAAGTAGATAGTATAGGAATTTCCTTTTTTCGAGCGGCGAAGCCGCGTTATATAAAATCGCGAAGCGATTTTATAACTTGATGCTCATTATGCTTCATAGGAAGACTTTGGGGTCAGAGCTACACTCTTGAATGGTGCCTATTCTTGTCAAGAGTGTAGCTCTGCCCCCGATTTCTAGTTAATGCTCTGGCCATAATCAAACTGAAGCTTTTCTTGATGTGGTAATATTCGCAATCGATTACTGTCCTCTCTACCAATTCAGGACAGTTTTGTCAAATGTGTAGGCCTGACACCTTGCTTTTTTCCTTGCTTTTTTCTGCTCTGTGATCAGGTGCCATCCCATGCACTCTCTAACGTTTCCCGAAAGAGCGTGTTGAGTTCTTCGGGATCATTTCCACCGGCTTGCTTTTCGGGGCTGGCGGTCTCTATCCGACTGAGTTCCGTCTCGATGAATTGGCTGATAGCTGGGATCGCTGGCCCCCTATCAAGTTCTTCACCCGCAGTTTTTTGTTCCAGCAGATCCTTAATACACTGCCTAATGTCTGGATCATCAACCATCGTCTCCACAAGAACATCGAATTCCATGGGTACGACACCTCGACCAGCTTCGATCCATTTGATCGCGAGGAGTGGACGCAAAACATAGAAGTATTTTTTCACCCACACCACGTCGCCACGAAGGTACTCGCGGAAGTTACCCCGAGCCATATGAAGATAGTGATATATGCACGCGGCGGGCGCATAATAGTTAGGAAGAACAGAGCGCACCTTCGCGGCAAATCCGAGAGAATCTACATAGATTATCGGTGAGTTGAGCCATTCTACAAGGGGCGGATTAGACTTGCGAAGCAGTCTTAGAGCCTTTCTTATGTCCCAGCCGCTAACATCGATCGAGTTGTACAAGGGGCGTTCAATGACATCCCGTCGTTGCTCAAGGTCGATGGATAAGTACCAATCCTTCGGTCGAATATACACGAAACGCACGTCGTAGTCACTGTCACGAGAAGGGAAGCCCCATGCGCGGCTTCCAGACTCACAAGCAAACAGGACACGAACCTTCTCCGATGCCTCGATGTTGCTAAGCGACGACATGATTTCAGTGTGGATATTTGAATTGATCATAGCGTGAATTCCAGGCACCTAACGTTGCCAGCCTAACAAACGAAGTCCGCCGCAGGCGGATTTGGGCGACAGCTATTTGTGCCCCGTTATCTTCCGAGTCGACCTCCTTTGTTAACCAACTGAAAGTTCCGCACTTGTTAAACTCAAGTAGGCGAAAGAGTTTTAGGGGACGGTTTTAGGGGACGTTGTTGACTATGTTGACTTATTTCCCCTTTGCTCTCCTGAATAGTTGGCTCCATTCTATCTGTAACCGCAATTGAGTTATTCAACATAGTCAACAATCTTTACCCAAGATCTCACCGACGTCGCCAAGTTTCCCCCTGTTAGCTATTGAGGTCTATTTTGTCGAATCCGGGTCGGATAAATGATCTTGCAGCCGGGAATACTTTTTCCGCCGTCCTGCGCAGCCGGTCAAGATGCCCAAGCATATCGAGGCTGACATCCTCTCGGACGAGGAAATGATTACGAACTTCTCCCCATGCAGCCATGGAGCGGTCTATACCAATTAGTGCGACTTTTGCTGAGCCATCTGAGTCCTTGGGAAATTCCTCCAGGATCTCCGGTTCTTCTCGCATCGTCCCTCTGATTGCCCTCATAAGTTTAATGTAAATCTGGTGCTGATACCAGCGGATCACTTGCACCGCATCTTCGAAACTGGCAGCTATTCCAGCCGGGTCGGCATTAGGTAGGTCAACCTGGACTTTGGAGTTTAACTCATCTTCCTTTTGCCCAAACAGGTCGCTTGCGGAATCGAACCAGTTATCCACCATTTTCGCATAGACCTTAGCCGCACGACAACACTGATGATTCTTAGCCAACTCGTCGTTCAACTTTTCTTCCTCTGCTACTTCTTCAATGTCGAGAGAATCGAGATCGATTCCTTCTCGCTCTGCTGCCTCTTTCAACAGATCAAGCGTCACTTGGAAAGTTTCAGACAACTTGCGCCAAAAGGCTTCATTATATATGTCGGAGCTTTCCTGGTCGGGAAACTGCTCGTTAGCAATCGCGAAATTCATGCAGCGCGAGGTGAACGGACAGCGTTCACACCATCGATCACAGTAATTATAGATGCCTGTGATGAACTTCGGATTCCCAGCAAGCATCTTGAGGTGTTCTTTATCCATGATATCGAGCAACCTTTCGAGTATGGGGCTTCATTGTTTAGGAATAACCAGTCCAATGGAGGCCAATGGGGACGTCCGGGCCAATGGGGCCTTCCGGTGAAGTGAGTTGTTATGCCAATTTTAGAATATATTTCTTCACAACTTTTTCTTTCATGTCAATGCTGACTACTCAAATTCTTCTTCTATGCCGAGTGTTCTTGGGCTATAATCAATACAAAGATTTCCCTCTCTGTTGTAAATGTATGCATCAGAATCCAAAATTTGAATTTCCAAATCTGAATGGCATATTTCATAATCATTGTATGTTCCATCTTCATTGTACGTACGAAAGAAAAATTTATCATGTAATGATTTACACAAAAATCCTTTTAAATTCTGAATTTTGTCAGGTTTCATTTTAATTTTCCATGTGCTGGCATAATGTGAAAAAGGGGTCATGTCCGCTCTTGACTCATATTCAATTCTATTCCCTATGTTGACTTATTTCCCCTTTGCTTTCCTGAATACTTGGCTCCATTCTGTCTGCAACCTCAATTGAGTTATTCAACATAGTCAACAACGTCCCCAATCTTTCCCAGCAGGCCCATGTTGGCAACTATGGTCTCCTTGAGGTTGGTGGTTCCTTCGGGAAGTTGTACAAGAATTTCGAGCATGGCCTGGGATAGTTTAGCTTTAGATATTCCAACACCCATGCCTGCCCTTCTCATTTGAGCATACGTCTTCCTATCAAACATTTCTACCCCCTTTATCTATAATTCACAAACCACACGCTGTAATCATCAAGTATTTGATAGTTATTTGATTTCTTATCAACAGCCTCCAAATCTTCTAAAGGCAAAGCAAATTCTTTCTTGTCTGAGATACGCTGAACATTAACGAGGATACCATTATCTTCGTCGTAATCATCATCAAAACTGAGGATACTGTAATGGTCTGTGTATGAGGGCTGTGTCTTTTTCAATTCCTCATATTCATCTTTGTCACCTGGCCCTAAAACGTAAAACTCTTCCCATCTAAAGTCCTCTATTCCAGTAACTATACAGGGAAATCCAATGTTTTCATTCAGGTAATGAAAATACTTTTTCAAATTCTCATCATCAACAACCATGTCCCCTTCATCAGTCACTTCTAAAATCGCCTGAACCCTTTTGATCTGTTGGTCCGTCTCGATTTCATCCTCGATTGATCCTGCATCACCATCATCAAATTCTTTCAGATCATACTTTTCCGATATCATTTCTAAGGCTTCGGCAACTTCCTCCTCCCTATCCCTGGGTTTTGTAGGCTTAAGTTCTCTTGCATACAGAGGCATCTTCGACCATACAAGACCATCTTTTTCACTATCTTC
>JAQYWL010000065.1 GCA_030145035.1 Desulfobacteria bacterium
CGCTTTTTCAAGCTTTATCTTCAAAAAGATCACTTGGAGAAAAGAGATTTCCATCAACTTCGCCAAATCTTAAGGAAAACCAAAAGGATAGCTCATCATGCGGGACAAGCTTGCAAGAGAGCCGTGCGGCCATCCTGATCATTCTGTTTGACCCACATGGTGCATGATCAAAATCTTGACAGATCAGTTGCTGTAACGATTGTTTCATGCTTATGATGTTGGAAGCCAACAATATGCGCTGGGAGATCCTGGAAACTCAGACTCAGTTGTTCGATGAATGTCATCTCGAGAATGCCGAGTTTTTGATCAGAGAGTGTCAGACGATCAAAGAAGGCGATCAGAGGGTAGTTTATCATAATGAAGCAAACGGATTTTGTATCAAGTGCATGCAACCCCGGAAGGCAAGAAAAGAATGGCGAAACTGGAAAGGGCTTTATGAGCACGGCCTGCCTAGCATTACGCCTGTTGCCATAGGCATTTCCCGAGACCGTGGCTACCTCATCTCCTTGGCCCATCATGATTATGCTCAACTCAACAAAGCGTTTGACACCTTGGGCTACAAAGGAAGGCTTCAGCTACTTAAAGGGCTTGGTGAAGTAGTCCGGAAGATGCATGGAGCCGGTTTTTATCACGGGGACTTGCATGGAGCAGATTTCATGGTCCGCTTTCACGAGAGAGGAGCTGATCTAAAGATAGCCAGCTTTCAAAAAGGCGGCTTCAAGCGAATAACCAAGCGACGGACACTGAGAAATTTAGCTGATTTGGCCCTTTCACATTTTTTCTGTCTGGGAATTAGAGAGCGGCTGGCATTCCTTAGAGGGTATTGCGGGAACAGCCAAGGAGCACGCGCTTTCATCCGATATCAGGGTAGACAGCTGGAACGTCTCATTCTCAAGCGTTCCAGTCTGGTGGCTGACCATAAGGCCCGCAAGTTTCGAAAAATCAACAAATACTTTAATCGTTTGATCCTTGAAAACTCTCTGTACCGGGGTGTTTATGTTAGAAAGAATAGAGAGCTGATCCCCGAATCCTTCTTATCGTCACCTCTGGAGTTCATTTACGGAAATGAGACTAGCGTACTCAAGAATTCCCGCCCAGTGCGTGTGGTCAGGTTTAAGGATGTTTGTATTAAATACTATAAACGGCGCGGACCTAAGGATTTGCTCAAGAGTTGGTTGGGTGTGAGTAAGGGGAAAAGGAGTTTTCAGGGGGCCTTGGCCATGGTATACCGATTTATAGCGACCCCAGAGCCGGTCTGTTATTTGGAGGGCAGGGCTGGGGATTCTTTCTACCTGAGTCGTTTTGTCGACGGTAGCCGCAATCTGGGAGTTTATCTGCGAGAGGTCTCCCAGGGAAAACGCAAGGAGTGTATGCGAGCTCTTGCCCCTTTCCTGAACAGAATGTTCTACCGTGGCGTGTATCATCTAGATCTTAAGGGGTCCAATATAATGGTCAGAAACGTTGGGCCGACATTTAGGTTTTATCTGATTGATACTGATGAGATGGCTTTTTCCTGGAAGGGTATTCATAGGCCACTATATAAAAGCCTCTTGAGAATCACACGCACACTGGCCCCCTATTTTGGCCGTGAGGAGCTGATTGAGTTTGCTGCCGGTTGCCTGTGCAACTTGCCTGTACTGCCGCCGTCTGTGAGTCCGGATGACGTGGTGGATAAGGCCTTCAGGATTGAGTCGATCCGACAATCATAAGTAGAGACAAACGAGCATCTGCCCAAATTCTTGGTCAAGTCGAGGAAGTGTGAAGATTGGTAACATTTTAGTTCTTTGAAAACAATATGGCTCACTTATTCAACGGGATAAATTGATGCGAAGGTTGTTGTTCTTGTGAATAAGTTGACTCAAACGGCGCCAAATAGTAATTATGTCACAAGGTTGTCCTATTTGTAAAGGTACTGAAAAAGAGTTCTTTGTGCGGGCATATGACCGAATGGTGCCCCGGCAAGAGAATTTCAACTATGTGCAATGCAGTTCCTGCTCACTGGTTTATCTGGATCCTGCTCCAGTTGATATCGAAAAATACTATCCAGAGGACTATGACTGCCACATCGTCTCTCTCAAGAAGAAAAAGGATTCACAGATTAACCAGTTCGCTATACGATATCATTTCTCAGCTAACAAGCCTGAGGGTGGGGTTCTTATACGCTTCCTATTCTCGCAACTTTCCCGTGTTGTTATGAAAACAACACTCTCTCCATTCGGCGAGAATCGTTTGCTCGATGTTGGCTGTGGGGCAGGAAAATTTTTATACACACATCAACAACTGGGCTGGCATGTTCGAGGTATAGATCTTAGCCAAAAAGCCTGTCAGGTATGTTGCCAACAAGGGTTAAGAGTCCATCATGGAGATGTTTTTTCTGCCGATTATGACAGGAATTCTTTTGATGTCATCACGTTTCGCCAATCTATTGAACATGTCTCTGACCCTGTTAGGGTCTTAAGGAGGATAGCCGAGTTTCTGGTGACAGACGGGAAGATTATTGTAATCACCCCCAACATGGAAAGCCTTGGTTTCTTGCTTTTTGGCAACTGTTGGTTTCCCCTTGA
>JAQYWL010000548.1 GCA_030145035.1 Desulfobacteria bacterium
CTGCTGTAACATCTCTTGCACGGGCTCCAAATCCCGCTCATGGCGTACGAAAGATAGAGCCACAAAATCCACTCCCTCTTCTAGACCGACTGCAAGATCTTGCCGATCCTTGTCTGTGAAAGTGGGTACCCTGAGGTCACTGGTTGGCAAATTAATGCCCTTGTGAGAGTGCACCACCCCACCCAACACAACGAGACAAACAATCCTGTCTTCTTTCTTCTCTTCCACCTTCAGTTCAACCAGTCCATCCGCCAAAAGGATGCGCTCACCAACATGGACGTCTTCCACGATATAGGGATAATTGACAGGAATCACAGATGGATCCCGGGAGGTCTTGGGGCTGAGTATAATTCTTTCTCCTGTCTGGAGTTCCTTTTTCTCAAGGGGCAGCTTACCGAGGCGGATCTTGGGACCCGCAAGATCCTGAAGTATCCCGATCTCTTTGCCTAATTCCACGGACGTCTCCCTGATCCGGCGCAAGGTTTCACGATGGGAATTGTGGTCTCCATGAGAAAAATTGAGTCGAGCCACATCCATACCTTCAAGAATCAGCCTCCTGATTTGATCAGTTGAGGAAGTCGCCGGGCCAGTGGTGCAAACAATCTTAGTCCGCCTGTATTCTGACTGGGTCATGATGCTATTTGGCTCCCATAGCATGATTTGCGATTGTCTTTGTGATGATACGTATTAGAGTAGTTCTCAAAAATATGTTCCAATAAAGGAAAATGGTATGGACACGGGTACTAACCATAATCCTCGACTCCCCGCAGCAGAATAGAAAGTGTTTCCTTCAATTTGGACAGATCGTAGGATTTAACAACATATTCATCATCCGCGACAGACTTCAGATCCTCTCTATAGGAGTCATAGGCCGTATTCAGAATGATGGGTAGCTTGGGGTGTTTAATACGTAACTCCTGAAGCAAGTCCAACCCATCACAATCGTCCATTCGGATGTCTAGGATCACGGCCGAGGGCTGAACAAAAGAAATGTGGGGCAGGGCTTCTTCGCAGGTACCAACCGTGGTCACCTCGTACCCTTCCTCGGCCAATTCTTCTAAGTAAAGCAGTCTGACGCTTGCTTCATCATCAACAACTACTAGTTTACTCATGGTTGCTCCCCTGTCTCGAGGCTGGTGCCCCCGCTAAAGGCCAAGTTGGCCTCATGTCTGCTTCTTGTGACATCTACTACATTGAATCAAGCCTTTTTTCATAGCCCCTTGCTTTCACAGCCTGCCCCCCAACAAAAGGGACAAGGCTCATGACAAGAACCAGTGTCCAACCCGTGATACCTGGGTCGGCCAGTTTCAGCACAAAGGAAAGGCCTGGTAAGTAGACCGCACCTACAAGCAATCCTGTACACAAAGCCAGAGCGCCCCAGACAAAGGGGTTTTGCGTAATGTCGTTTCGAACAAGGCTTGATCCCACATCACGCACGTTGAAAACGTGCCACAATTGAGCAAAAGCAAGGGTTAGAAAAGAGACGGTGACAGCCTCTCTTTTTTCCATTTTCAGCCAGAAAAGAGCCAGCGCCAGGGCCCCGAGGACGGAAGTAGTTATGATCAGTCCGTATCCGGTGACAGCCAGCCATTGAGCGCGCCCCATGATCGGCTCCTGGGGGTCGCGCGGGACTTGCTTCATGATCCCTGGATTTGCCTCGCCAGCGGCCAAAGCTAGAGCCGGAAAGACATCTGTCACCAGATTAAGAAAGAGAATCTGAAGAGGTAGGATCGGTAACGGGGCGTTGGCTAGTGCGGCGAGGGTGACGGTCATGAGTTCACTGATGTTGCAAGACAGGAGGTAGAAGACAAATTTTCTGATGTTGTTGAAAATAACACGGCCCTGCTCTACGGCGACAACAATGGAAGAAAGGGAATCGTCCGTAAGGATCATGTCAGCAGCTTCCCGGGCCACCTGGGTCCCTCGTTGCCCCATGGCCACGCCGATGTCCGCCTTCTTAAGTGCTGGGGCATCGTTTACACCATCTCCGGTCATGGCGACAATGGCACCATGATCCTGATGGAGGGCGATGAGATCAAGTTTTTGCTTTGGACTGACTCTAGCAAAAATCAGAGCGTCCAACAGCCGCTGTTTTTCCTCCTCGGGCACTAGTTGGATATCTTTAAGGTCCTTTCCGTGGATGATTGAAGCATTCTCTTCCTCAACGAGTCCCACAGCAAGGCCAATGGTTCGTGCCGTGACAGCCTGGTCCCCCGTGGCCATAATGACCCTTATGCCCGCCTCTTTGCAGGATGCAATTGCCTCTTTCACCTCCCTGCGCGGTGGATCAAGGAGTCCCACGAGTCCAATCAGTTTCAGGTTCTCGTAGGGTCTTGCTTCGCAAGTGCCGACTGATTTTGTTGCTAGCGCAAGGACGCGAAGGCCTTCTGCCGCCATCTTGTTATTCCTTTCAAGCCACTCTTTCCCATCTTTCTCAGACAGCCCTACTTCACCGTCCCCGGTGAAAATGGTAGCGCACGCCTCAAGAACGGGTTCGGGGGCTCCCTTCACGGCGACACGGCATTGATTTGCATCCTTATGAAAGGTGGCCATCATTTTGATGCTCGAATCAAAGGCCTCTTCTCTGACCTCGGGCATGTTCTGGATAAGACTTTGCCGGTGTATTCCCCCTTTTGCCGCAGCCGCGAGCAACGCAATCTCCAATGGGTCACCTGTAGAGTCGTGCCCTCCTGTAACGTCGCCTGAATGAAACGACGCGTTGTTACAAAGAACACCAACCTCAAGCGCTTCCAGTAAGGCCTTGTCTCTGGTCGGATCAACAGGCTCTCCGTCTCTCTGGAAACCACTATTAGGATCTTGCGGCCCCCTGTCCAGTTCAACGGGACCAGAGGCAAGAAACAAGCGAGTGACTGTCATACGGTTTTCGGTCAAGGTCCCGGTCTTGTCTGTGAGAATCACGCGGGTGGCCCCCAGAGTCTCCACGGCTGAAAGCTGTTTGATGAGGGCATTGCGACGGGCCATACGCCACATCCCACGGGCCAGGGCAATCGTGGCAACAATAGGCAGCCCCTCAGGAATCGCTGCCACAGCCAGGGCGATTCCCGTCTCGATCATCAGAAAGGTCTCTTTCCCGGAGAGAATTCCCACAACAGCTACGATCGTGGCAATAACAATGCTCAGCCATATGAGCCAATGGCCAAGCTGGTTCAGCCGCTTTTCAAGGGGTGTGGCCTCGTCTTCCGTCTCCTCCACAAGGGCAGAAATCTTACCCAACTCGGTATTCATCCCTGTTCCTATGACCACTGCTTCTCCGGCCCCCCGAGTCAAGGCTGTCCCTTTGAAAAGCATATTAAACCTTTCAGCCAGAGGGGTATCTTCTGCGAGAGGCGCCACATCTTTTCCTACAGCTACTGATTCTCCAGTTAACGCTGATTCGTCAGCCTCAAGCTTTGATGCTCTAACCAGGCGTAGGTCGGCTGTCACAATATCGCCGCCCTCGAGGACGACGACATCACCTAAGACAATCTCCTCGGCCGGAATCTCCTGAACGTTCCCGTTTCGACGCACCCTGGAGACAACGGCACCCATTTTTCGAAGGGCTTCAACCGAGCGGCTCCCTTTTAGCTCGGTCACAAATCCGATTAAAGTGTTAATGATAATGACTGCTAATATGGCTACGCCTTCCACATGCTCACCAAAGGCAAAAGAGAGTGCCATGGCAGCCAAGAGAAATAATACGATAAGATTTTTGAACTGATCGGTAAGAACGGCCCAACCACTGACTGGCTTGATTTCACGAAGCCTGTTTGGACCGAATTGTTGGCGCCTTTTCTGAGTTTCAGCCGAGTCAAGTCCACTATGGAAAGAGACGCCGAGTTCCGAGACAATATCCTGCCAGGGACGTGCCCAAGGCATGGTAGGGGGGCTTTTCATAACATGCGGCCTTGTGGGTAGGAGTGGCGCTTTTGGGGGAGAAAGAATCCGCTCACGGCTCCCCGCCCTACCCACTCGCTTCAGCGGGTTTTTCTCTCTGAGCCTCTCCAGCGCCACGCTGGAACGGCTCGTCCGTTTCCGGTAAATACGAGTCGCTCGCAAGGGTAATGCGGAGCTGCCTGCGGTCGTCCTGGGCCAGGTAGGTGGTCGTTGTTGGGAAGGCAAACTCGATGCCTTCTTCCTCAAAAGCGCGCATCGCCTTCAGGTTCACCCGTTCGCTGAAGGCCAAAAAATCCCAATAGTTGGGCGGGAAATACCAGTAAATCATCATGATGTTCAAAGAGGTGTCGTTAAATTCGTTGAAAAAGACCCGCGGGGGAAAGTCGGGGTCCATGCCCTCGTGGTTGTCAAGGATCTCCCGGATAATAGCTACTGCCCGCTCTACCTTTTCAGGCGGGGTATCGTAGGTGATCGTGATGTTGCTGACCCGACGAATGGACGGGCGGCGTCCGATATTTTCAACAGAGACGCTTGCCATCATTCCGTTGGGTATGGTCACCTGATGGCCTGTAAGGGTACGCACCCTTGTGGAGCGAAAGCCGATTTCTTCTACCACCCCATCATAGCCCTCGGCAACGACGCGGTCCCCAATCTTGAAGGGTTTGTCCAGTATGATCATCAGGCTCCCGAAAAAGTTCCTAAGGGTCTCCTGTGAAGCCAGCGCCACGGCCAACCCCCCTATGCCAAGACCAGCCAACAGGGCGCTCATGGGCTTGCCGGTGAGAGCCCGCAATAGATAGATGGCGCCAACCGCCAGCACCAGGATTCGGGCGACCATACGAATCATTTGCACAAAGGTCTTGTCTATCAGGGTGTCCTCTCTCTGGGCAACCTTTGCTAGTTCGTACTCGAGAACGTCGAGGAGCCGATAGACAAAAAGGACCACCGCCAGCGTGCCGAGGCTCCCTGTGATGATTTCCGCCACCCGGTTCGCTGCTGGCGGCAAAACAAGAATCGTGCCCACTGCATGGACGGCAATAGCGGCTAGCATGAACCGTATGGGCCAAAGCGATGCTTGCAGTATCAGCCGCAGCCGCATCTTTTGTTCCGTATTCTTAAGGGCAACCGTCATAGTGGAAAGGAACGTACCGATCAGCCGCATGCCTATGTACACGGCAACCAGGACACCAACAGCGAGCAGATAACGCCACCAGGCATATTCCCACAACCATTTGGGGAAGAAGGCCCTTTGCGTGTGAATCACAACAATTGCAACACCAATCAGGATGACGATCCTCAGGACACCCCCGAATTTTTTGACGGTTTCTTCTGATATGGTCTGTTGAACCCGGGCAGGCAATGCAAGGCGCACCCGGTCCAAGAGATGCACCAGTTGGAAGAGAAAGACGATGGCCGCCAAAGACAGGAGAAATACCTCGACTCCGTTGAGAAGTAGACCCAACTGCTCCGGCAGGACAAGCAGGGCTGCTGAGGCCCACACAAGCAAGGCAGCCCAGACCAGACGAAGAGGCGGCAGGAAGGCCAACATGCCCACAGCCTCACGGGCAATACCCCTTTTTTCATAGAAGACCTGGAGTCGCCGATTGACAAAGCGCCAGAGAATTTCTAGCACGGAGAACCCAACCACCAGTACGACCATAGAAGCAATAAAGCGCCAGAACTCATTTGTCACCCACGCCTTATGGACCAGGGCAGCGAATGTCTCTAAAAAACTCTTCCATGTGCTCATAAGCCCACTCCTTCCAAAGCGGAAAACCGAGAATTCCTGATCACAGGTTAACAACAAGCGCCAGAACCAAAATCCTATCGGTTTTGTCCAGCGTTTTTGGGACAGGTTCGTTATCGTACTTGACCACGTAGCTTGCCTTGAGGGAGAGATAGTCGCTTAAGGCAGATATCAGTGCTGTTTCTGAATTCAAATTGTAGTTGTCGCTATCCTCGAAATCGTGCAGGTACTCCAGAGACTGCGAAAACCTGTTCTTGTCTGTGAAAGCATACTCATACTGAGAAAATGCACGCCCTTGGATGTATGCTTCGTCTGTATGATCTGTGTATTCCTCTTTGACCCAGTTTGCGCCTGCCTCAACCAGGAGCTGATGCTTCGGCCCTGTGAGGAATCTATACCCTATGCCGGGACCCACGTAATACCGCGAGTCAATACCTGCAAATTCGTCCCGCAGGAACCCGCCAAGGGCAAAAGAGTAAAATCGGTCCGTGAATAGATAGTCCATTCGTAGTTCAGTGAAGTAACTCTCTGCATTCTTTTCACCGTCACTTTTTGAATAGAGGGCGCCAAGCTTCCAGCCCCCTTTCAGCTTGTCAGTGAATTCATACTTTAGCCGGTTCTTCGCGGACAGGGTTGTAACCTCTGTATTTCCTCCCGTATCGACAACGGAAATTTCCGCCTCGTCACTCCATCTCTTTTCTTGCCCATATGCTGCTGTTGCCAGAACAAAGACAACAAGCAAGATGCTCAACGACCTGATTCCTCTCATAATCACTCCTTAATACCCCTTTTTCGTGAAGCGCAAAGTGCGAATTGATGGTAAAGCTCCAAGAAGCGCGATATACGAAAATATTTTTTAACTCGGATTGAGGAACAAATAAATGGGGTAAAGCATGTATTCTATGACGGGAGGAACTGCATTTTTTACATAGTCTGTCGGGTAGGCGAAACATAGACTAATCGTTGAGAGTATGTTCCTTTTTTATACTCGAACTTAGTTCGCTTCGCTCACAATTGGAATAATGGAATGTTGGAATACTGGAATATTGGGTTTAGAAAGTGTTTTGTTCTTATTCCTGTTTTTCACATCATTCCAATATTCCATCATTCCATCATTCCAGTATTCCTGATTGACTTTGCAACAAAGCCAATAAATAGCTATAATGTCAATAGGTTGTAGAACTTCCGAGACGTTAAATTATGGGTTGTGAAGTGTCTCACTCCAATATGACCCAGAAGTTATGATGCCATCACGTGGTCTGCCTTGCCAGAAAATACAGGAATTTCCACTGTGAAATACTGTGTTTACGGTATTGATACTGCAATCAATCGGTTATAGAGAGAAGTCATATTAAACGTTCTTGTCCAAGTTGCTTCGCCTTCCCGGACTATTACCCAAACCTTTTTGCCAGGCGGCTCAGCATCTCTGACCTGGCCATTGGGCTGACAATCGTTGCTGTTGGTACATCCCTTCCCGAGCTGGCCGCTTCAAAAAAGTTCTTGATGGTAGGTAGGCAAGCCGACAAAAATGCCGGACTACGGGACGTCGCAATTTGCCTATAAGGGTAAACGTAGCAATCAATCCGTGTATCCAGGCCGTGTATCCAGGTGAGAATATCAAAGAAGAGGGGTTTCGAAAATGGAAATCAAGAAAATATTCCCTCATCTTCCGGAACGCTTGTTGGGGTTGGGGGAAATTGCCGAGAACCTGTGGTGGAGTTGGCATCCGGAAGCCAGAATGCTCTTCAAGAGAATAGACCGACGAGTTTGGAAGGAGACCGGTCACAACCCTGATAAGATGCTCAAGTCTCTTCCAAGAGAGACGCTTGAATTGGCTTCCAAGGACCCTGACTACTTGAGTGAATATGACATGGTCGTCTGGAAATTCCGGAAAGATATGGAACAAACCGAGTGTCCGCACCTGAAACAAACCCGCGATCCGAATATCCCCCCGGTTGCCTATTTTTCGGCTGAATACGGACTCCATCGTTCGCTGCCATTTTATGCCGGCGGGCTTGGCTTCCTGGCTGGTGACCATCTCAAGGAATGCAGTGACCTGAGGGTGCCTCTGGTGGCCATGGGCTTCATGTATCCTGAAGGCTACTTCCGTCAGTATATTCGGGAAGATGGGTGGCAGGAGCATGCCGACCAGATGCTTGACCGCGATGCAGCATCCATTTCAAGGGTGCTGAATGACCAGGATCAGCAGGTTACCATCAGGGTACCGTTGATCGAACCTCCTATCCATGTGGCTGTGTGGAAGGTCCAGGTAGGACATGTCTGTCTATACCTCATGGATACGGATATAGAGGTGAACGATCCGTGGAACCGCGGAATATCTTCGCGTCTTTACGGTGGCGACATCGAGCACCGTTTGCGCCAGGAAATTGTTCTTGGCATAGGGGGCTCGGAGGTCTTCCAGACCCTTGGGATCAAATATTCTGCCCTGCATCTGAATGAAGGGCATCCGGCCCTTGCTCTACTGGAAGACATCAGGGATCTGGTTCAAACAGGAATGAGTTTCGAAGAAGCGAGTGAACGGGTGAGGGCAAGAACCATTTTTACCACCCACACCCCTGTTTCAGCGGGTCATGATGTATTCCCATTCCAATTAATGGAAAAGTACTTCCACTCCTATTGGCCGTCCCTTGGTCTGGACCACGACCGTTTTCTGCGCTTGGGCATGCATCCCCACGAGTCCCATGCCGGCTTCAACCTGACGGCTTTTGCTCTGAGGATGTCTATGTACCGGAATGGTGTAAGCAAGAAACATGCGGAAGTGACTCGTCGAATGTGGCAGAGCCTCTGGCCTGACAGACCTGAAGACCGGGTCCCGATTGATCACGTGACGAACGGGATCCACGTCCCCACATGGATTGAACCCAAGATGCAGCTTCTTTTCAACAAATACCTCACACCTGAATGGCTGGACAAGCATGATGACCCCACTGTTTGGGGCGCTGTTGATCAAATACCGGACGAAGACTTGTGGAAGACCCACTATTGGCTGAAGATCAAACTGATTGATGCAATTCGTGAGCTAGCCCGTATACGTTGGGGACAGGGTTATGTAAGCCCGTCGGTTATACAGGCTGGCGGAAGCTTGTTAGATCCTTCTGTTTTAACCATTGGCTTTGCCCGTCGTTTTGCAACCTAGAAGCGAGGGGATTTGATCTTCTATGACGTGGGGCGCTTAAAAAAACTCCTGAATGACCGCTGGAGACCTATACAGATAATCTTTGCTGGAAAGGCTCACCCCGCCGATGATCCCGGGAAGCGAATTCTCCAGAGGGTTTTCAATGCGGCTATAGATCCCGGGATGGGAGGCCGGATCGCCTTTGTGGAAGACTATGGAGAGCGACTGGCCCAGTATATGGTCCACGGGGTGGATGTCTGGTTGAACAACCCGCTTCCCTCGATGGAGGCCAGCGGAACCAGCGGGATGAAAGCTGCACTCAATGGCGTACCTAGTCTAAGCATTATGGATGGTTGGTGGATCGAAGGGTTCAATGGGAAGAACGGATGGGCCTTTGGCCAGGAAGAAAGAGAAGGCAGCCGGGATCAGGCGGATGCCGAGGCCATCTACCGGATTCTGGAAGAGGAAGTCATTCCTCTCTACTATAAAGTATCACGGAACGGCGTACCTCACGATTGGGTCAAGGTCATGAAAGAATCGATAAAGAGTAATGCAGCGAGGTTCTCCTCACGTCGAATGGTGAAGGAATATATCCAGAAGTTCTACGCCAATGTTTTGAAAGACGCGGCGACCAGCACCGAGGAGTGACACTAACTTAACCCGACACTCCCATAACATGTCGCCGCCAAATGGAAAGCCTCAATAAGTAAAAGTGCGAAATGGGAAATACCCCATCTTCCCCTTTGGATCGGTTAACCCCGTAGGGCCAGCTGCAAAAATACGGTGTTACTATGTCGTGAAATACAGTGTTCACCCCATTGATGCCGAGTACCAAATCAGCATATTTTAGTATATTCACTAAAAAGCTGTGGCAAAAACGGTCAAAGTTACCGGCGTGGGAGTCTTTCAACCTAAGCCTGCTAAAGGCTTGCGCAAGCCCTTAGTAAACTTCGCAGGGAGATGGACGACCTCTGGACCAGATTTTTCGGAGGGACGACTGTTCCGAGAGTCTTTGGAGAAGGATGGATGCCGTCGGTGGACATCTCGGATACAGAAAAGGATGTCCTCGTCAAAGCTGAGGAGGCAGGGTATGTCAAGAGATAACAAGACAATGGATCGGAGAGAGTTCGTGAAGCTGGCCGCATTGACGGCCGGGGCTGCCGGCTTTGCATGCAGGATACCTTTTGCAGAAGCTCGCCAGCAGAGCCAAGAACCCGGTAGTCCCGTCTATTTGGCCCTGAACATGTCAAAAGTGGCCAACAATGAAGAAAGTTTTCGCCTAATGAGAAAGGTTGGGCCCAAGGTCTGTATAACGACGGCGACCCATCCGGGTTTTGTGGGGTTCCAGGCCAACATTCAGACAGGCATCCTTCCCCTGGCTGGGCGATACGGTGGCGGGAAAGTGCATATGGAAAAGGAATTGAATCCCATTCGAAACTATCAATACACCATGTGGAAACATTGGAGGGACCATGACGATTTTCATGAAAAACAGTTTAATAGAACCTTTGAGCTCTGCAGTAAGTGTCTGTCGATGGTGATTGAAGGGCCGTGGGAACCCATCTACAGGATCGTCAAAGCGAAGATGCCCCCGGTCAGATCTATGGGTCAGATAACGGACTTGGGTGCAGATATGCAACAGAAAAAGGAGTTCATCCGTTTTGCCACGCCGGCTCGTTGCGTGGCTATGGCGGAGCATACCGTGAAGCCGGGCAAGGAAAAGGCGTTCGAGCAGGGGGCCATCGACACGCTGGAGGCCCTCTCTGATTCGACCGGCTTCCTTGGGTATATGGTTCTTAAGCAGATTGGAGTTTGCGCTTTGGGGAGCTTTATGCTCGATCCGAAATCAATGGCGGAAGCCTTACAGACTTTGGGTGCAAATCCGCCCAAGAGTCCCAAGCCATTGTTCAAGACGCCAGAAGCCATGCCAAGCCCTCCAGAGTATCTGATTCACACCGAATGGGACGCGCCGGAAATGGCTCAACTCGGCTTTGCTAAGGTCTTGGCCAATCACGGGATAAGGAAAATCCACGATGACGGGATCATGGCCCACCTCATCCGGGGCCCTTACATTATGTTTTTCCAGCCTATGATGGAGGAACCGAGCTGGCGAGCGATGCTCTCCTGATACGCCTCTTGCCCATGGCTTGCAACCCCTCCTGACAGTAGATGTTTGGGAAGGGCTGATTATCTGAATGTTTTTGTAGAAAAGTTGATCAATTGGGACTTTGTTAATCCTCATCTTGTATGATGAGTTCGAACGCACTCAATGTAGCCTGTCTCAAACCACAGTAGCGCCTCAAAAGGCAGCAAGTATGCTTGAAAGCCCTCTTCGGCATACCTGAGATTGGCTTGAGAACTTAGCAGCAATGATTGGCTGAAACAGGAGTTATTGTGATGAAGACAATACTGGATAAGGGCTGGAGCCCTTACCTAGCTGGGGCCTTGAGTGGCATTATCCTGATTCTTTCTGTTTGGTTTACCGGAAAGTATTTTGGAGCTTCAACGACTTTTGTGCGTTCCGCCGGTCTGATCGAGAAGATGCTCAATGCCCCGCGGATCTCTAAGATGGATTATTTTGTTAAAAAGGTTCCGAAGATTGATTGGCAATGGATGTTTGTGGTGGGGATCCTCATCGGGGCTGTTTTGGCATCGGCCAGCTCCAGGATCTTCCGATGGAAGGCCCTTCCTGATATGTGGGAAGCTCGTTTTGGTCATAGCCGAGTTAAGCGAGGCATGGTCGCGTTTATCGGTGGGGTTGTAGCTATATTTGGAGCACGTCTTGCTGGTGGGTGACCGAGCGGACACGGACTAAGCGGTTCGCTTCAGTTGGCTATCAGTGGATATATTGCTTTAATCTCTTTCTTTATTGGTGGTATCATTGTTGCTCGCATCCTCTATGGGGGAGGTAATCGGGCATGAAGGAACAGCTATATGGACTGATTACCGGTATTCTTTTTGGTTTTTTGCTCCAGAGGGCGCAGGTCGTTCGCTATGACAAGCAGCTGGGAGCACTGCGTCTTTGTGACATGACCATTGTCAAGTTTATGCCTTCGACCATTTTAGTGGGTATGCTAGGGGTCTATCTGCTTTTGGATCTTGGTCTGGCAAAACTGTCCATAAAGGCCACTGTCCGAAAGAACATGGGGTCAGGTCTCAACATTCAACAAGGCCGGTTTTCCTTGCAATCTCAGCCATAGCTTTCTTAAGTTTTTTATCCTCAAGAACCTTCTGTTTGAATCTCAGGCTGCACTGGCTGACCGC
>JAQYWL010000403.1 GCA_030145035.1 Desulfobacteria bacterium
CCTTGTCTCGACTGCAAACGTCCTTAATAATCTCCAGTCAGCCATCTGGTTGCCTGCCGTCTTTTTGTGTTTGGAAAAGGCTCGCGGCCGTCATACTCTTTTCTATAGCCTTCTGGGTGCCATATTTCTGGCCATCCAATTCTTAGGAGGCGAACCCCAACTGCTTTTGTTCACTCTGCTATTGGTATTTACCTATAACCTGCTCGTCAATCGGCAAACAGGTTGGCTTCAACACCTTTCAAAGATCAGCGTTGCGCTGGCCTTTATAGGGATAATCGCTATCGCCTTGGTTATGGTCCAGTTGCTTCCCACGTGGGAGATGTTCAGACATTCGATACGGGCCACAGGCTTTAACTTTCAGGAGGCAACCAAATTCTCTCTAAATCCTCTCGCGCTGTTTCAATTAGTGAGTCCTCCTTCCTTTGATATCTACGGCAAAAAACAATTTGCTTGGCTCTTAAGTAGTTATTTCGGATTGATGCCCCTCGTATTTGCATTAACAGCCATCATTTTTGTACGAGACAATCGCGTAAGGTTCTGGGCAGGAACTCTATTCCTTAGTCTCACGTTAGCCCTTGGAAAGCACACCCCTCTCTTTTTTCTACTTTACAAAGCAATACCATTTTCCAACTCCTTCCGTTTCCCGGAAAAGTTTATGTTCATTTTTGCCTATGCAATAGCATTTCTAGCTGCCTTTGGGTTTGACTACGTGGTTGAAAGAGGCAGCCGGTTCAGCAAGAAGATTAACGGAATTCTTGTCCTCCTAGTCGTCCTGTTTCTCATTGCATCAATCATTCAAATAGCCTGGCCAGAGTCCTTGGTCAGCCACATCCCGCTAACTCCCAAGTCCATCCTGTTTGTCTGTATATCTGTGTTGTGTATTTTTCTGTTCTTCAAAAAAGCAATCAACAAACTCACATTCTGTGTGCTCATCATAATCGTTTCCACATTTGATCTCGTAATAGCCCACTTGCCCTTTAATCCTGTGGTCCCCAAAGAGTTTTTTACAGATAGGCCAGACATAGTTCATACCATAGGAAGAACCCAGCATTCAGAGCGTATATTCGTTCAGAAGTATTCCTACACGCATTTCCGAGGCCGAGAGCTGTCTCCATTCGCTCGCCAACACATTTGGCGTGATCATCTTTGGCCGAATGTAGGAACGCTGTACAACATTTCCTATGTCAACGGACTCGGAGGAACGGAAACCCAGTACCAGTGGCTCATTACAGAACTTCTCGAAAAATTGAACTGGCAGAAACGCATTCGATTTCTTGAGTTGACCAATACCCGGTACCTTGTGGCAATGAGGCCCGATAAGATTGAAAGCAAAATCCATACGGGGAGGCTGAAGAAAATCCAGGAGAATATCTATGAGGTCCCCTACACGTTACCGCGTGCCTATATGGTGCCTGAGGCCAAAATAGCGGCTGACAGGACGAAAGCCGTCGAAGAGATTTTGAAAGACGATTTTGATCCACGGCAGTCCGTAGTTTTGGAGAAGGGTGCCCAGGTCTCCGTTATGGATGGAGTAGGTGGCAAGGTCTTGGACATGTCTTACGAAGGCCCCAATACTATTAGGTTAACGGCCCGGTCTCGTGGGGGCTATCTGGTTTTGCTCGATTCCTTTTATCCTGGCTGGAGGGTAATTGTGGACGGCCAGAAGCGAGAGCTTCTCAGGGCAAATGGCCTTTTTAAATCCGTTTTCTTAGAACCAGGCTTGCACCGAATTGTATTTACATATCATCCAGCATCATTTGCGTGGGGATCTCGTATTTCACTCACCAGCGTGTGTCTCGTTTTGGTTGGCCTGTGGGTGTGGCGTCCAAAGCGGCGGTTCCCGAATGCATGATCTTACAGGCAAAAAGCACCCGGCAGGCGAGGCTACGCTACCGTCTATGAGAAACTACCAGCCCCCCAGGCACACTTTAGACTTTGCAATCCAATTGACACACAACCAGTTTTGAAGTAGTATACAACTTACATCGCCCCGGATTGAGGTTGGAGGACCGTTCTCCTGCAGCGGACTTGAGGGTGGAGGTAGTTGCCATAAACTTCAAGTCCTGTAAATCCTGTCAATGCAACAAGACAAGGTGCCCTGCAGACTTTAACCCTCAGTGTAGGAGCCAAACTATTATCGAAGAAGAAATAATGAGATGACGGAAAGAAAAGAGAGATTAAACCAAATAGCTGAGAAATTTGGACTGGATATCATTTACGCCTTTGGCAGCCATGCCAAAGAGGTTGCTGAATGGGTGAAAGGAAAAAGGTCTGCTCTGTCTATCTCTACACTATCGGATGTCGACACAGGCGTAAAGCCCTTTCCAGGAAGGCAGCTCTCGGTTAAAGAGAAGGTCCATTTGGGCATGGCTCTGGAGGATCTTTTTTCAGTAAACAGGGTGGACCTCGTGGTTATCCCGGAAGTGGATCCGTTCCTTGCGGCGAACATCATCCGGGGAGAGAGAATATATTGCAAGGATGAATATGAAACGGATGAATATGACCTTTATATCTTGAGGAGGGCGGGAGATCTGGCTCCACTGGAGAGGGAAAGGATTTCTCTTATTATGGGGGAGAATTAATGAGCCCGGGAAGAATTTCAAAGAGGGTCCTTGCTGATCGTCTGGATTGGATCAACAAAATGATAAGAGATGGATAAATGTTCACCCGGAAGTGATGGATGGGACACTTTTGGTTAACGCTCAGCTTAAATCAATTAAAAGTAGAAATAGGTTTTGTGTGTAGGAGCCGGAGTGAAATGGTTTTTGGATCAAGGAGGTGTGAGTATGGCTACACAAGTTTCGGCTTACGCAGAGCAACTGGTCCGTGAAATCAAGGAGATGCCAGAAGAGTATCTCCCTAACCTGCTGGAGATTGTCCGCCTGTTCCGCGAAAGTGTCAGCCTAAAGCCTGCCGAGGCCAGCTTCCGGCAGGGTTGGAAAGAAACGCTGGCAGGCGAGACAAGGCAGGTGTCTGAACTGTGGGATGGCATTGATGCCGAGTGAGCCAGTCGAACCAGTCCATGTTGAGTATA